>BNWE01000009.1 GCA_025998595.1 Alphaproteobacteria bacterium
TGGGCAATGGCGATATATAAACTCAAAATTAACGGACAATGGCATATCTCCGAAATACCTCGAAAACTAAAAGATATTTTTGCGAAATTGAAGGTCGCCGCCCTAACTTGAGGCGGAGTTAGCGTTCAAAATCAACATTAGCAAAAAAACATTCTGCTGCACTCTATATTCCTGATATAATGCAGAAATAGCGTTGGCGTACCTTTAATCGGCGACAATCCCATTAATGCATGCGTTGCATGCCTCTAAAACGACACATTGGCCAAAGTCATTGAAGAATAGCGCTTCTTTCATTTGATTCCTAAACCAAGTTGATTGACGTTTGGCGTATTGTCTGGTCCTCGTATGCATTTTTTCTATGCAATCTTGTAGGGATATCTCATTTCGAAGAAGCGAAGATATTTCCTGATATCCAACTGCATTGGCCAAGGGACCGCTGTAATTCTCGTATCTTTTTACAAAATCTTCGACTTCTTCAATTGCTCCGTTTTGAATCATGGAGCAGATTCTGTCGTAGCAAACCTGCTTTAATTTTTCGCGCTCCGGATTTAAAACGATAGCTACTGCATCTGTGCATGATATCCTATCCGACTTGGACCACCAGTGGGACAGTGGCTTTCCGGTAAATAGAGCGATTTCGTAGGCTCGGAGTAATCTTTGGGTATCGCCTTTGCTCACTAGTGATTCGACATCCATTTTTTTTAACTCATCAAAGAATTGATCGCGTCCCACTTCGAGAAATCTATCGCGCACATTATTGCGGATTTCAGAGGGAATTTCCGGAATATCGACTATGCCGTTCAGAAGTGCTTTCATGTAGAATCCAGTTCCGCCGCATATAATTGCTACGTTTTGCTCGGAATGTATGCGTTTTATTTCTTGGGTGGCCATTTCCCACCATAGAGCTATACTGCTGGAGTCATTAGGAGATAAAACTCCGAATAAATTATGTCTAACGCGCGCAAGATAATCGTCGGATGGAAAGGCTGTGAGGATCTTCAACTCATTGTACAGCTGCATTCCATCGGAATTGATTATCTCGGAACTAAGTCCATAATTTTTATTTAAAAAATCGGCTATTTTGATGGCCAAAAAGCTCTTGCCAGACGCCGTTGGTCCAGCTACAAAAATCAGTCGGGAATGCGGAAACGACACCTAGGCTTCCTTCTGTCTCTTTAGGACTGGAGTTTTCTTTTTGGCAGCAGGCTTTGTGGAGTATTTTAATTTTATTGGTATGTAGAATTTTCTCGATTGTCCATCGCAGATATAGAAGGCTACATTTTTTGCTCTGGTATTCATGATTCTCTGCAATTCCGACCTCAATTCCGCAATATTACCAATGAGCTGATGATTAACCTTGAGAATGACGCTTCCCACAGAAATATCATTTTTGGAATCATCTGATCTGGCCACTAGAACTCCGTTCATATCTGCTGGAATATTAAAATGCTTTCTGATTTCCGGAGTTAGATTTGATACTCCCAGTGTGATGCTATCTATTTCTTCGCAGGGAACGCTCTTCTTAACTGATATTTCATCATCTGCAGGCTCGGCTTTATCTTCGTCGTTTCTGGATCCTACTTTTATGCTGAGTTTCGTTTCCACACCATCTCTTACAATTTGGATTGGCACAACCTTATCAATTGGTAAATTGCTCAGCATATACTCCAAATTAGAATTTTCAGCGATATGATTATCGTTTACGGAAAGTAGAATGTCTCCAGATTGCACACCTGCCGCTATGGCTGGAGAGGCATTATCAACTTTTTGAATGACGCATCCAAAACGTCCCCCAAGGCCAAGCGCATCGGAAACACTTTTGTTGAATGGAGTTACATTAATTCCGAGCCAACTGCGTTTCATCTTGCCGTTTTTGCGCAATTGCTCAATGTCATGCTGAATGATTTTCGATGGAATCGCGAAACTAATTCCAGTATTGCGAGCCCCATCGTAAAATATGATGGTTATCATTCCAACGACTCTTCCATCGCATGTACACAATGGCCCTCCGGAATTCCCCTGATTTATAACGGCGTCATTCACCTGCATGTAGGGCACCAGATCTCCGCCACTTCCTAACTCTGCGATTTGTCCAGATAAATCGCGTTCCTTATGGGATATTATTCCAAATGTTACGGTATTGTCATATACATATGGATTCCCAACGGCAAAAACTCCATCTCCCACTTCAATTGCATCTGAATCGGCGAATTTTACGCAGGGAAGCTTGGATTTAGGCTCAATTTTCAATAGAACGATGTCTGTTCTGTAATCAACGCCAATTATTTTGGCATCATACTCATCGCCATTTTGGACGATTACCCTGACTTTTTCGATGGAATTGTCCTGTATTTTCTGACGAGAACCGAGAACGTGACAATTGGTTACGACATAACCACTTTCATCAACAATAAATCCCGTACCATCCGGCTGCTCCCCCTTGAGATCATCCGCCGTATAGGAAAAAAATCTGTTGGTATCAGGATCACCACTATCTCCATCATTTTTGGACACAACTACTATTTTTACAACGGAGCCGATAACGGCTTTCACGCCATTCTTAATTGAGAAAAAAGTTCCACTGCCACTGACAGCATAACACAAGCTGGATTCAAGCAGCAAAAACAACGCAAACATATGGCGCATCGTAATTATTTTCCACCCATTGCTCTAAAAAACTCGTTTTTCTGCGACAAAACGAAGGTCGTATTATTCTCCAGGAAAGACGAACGATAGGCCTCCAGCGATTGGAAAAACGCAAAAAATTCTTTGTCTTTGGAAAATGCTTCCACATATATTTTATTGGCTTCCAATTCGCCTTCAGCTATCAAAACCTGTACTTTTGTATCAGCTTCGGATTTGGCAATGTCATTATCCTTATCGGCGTTTGATTTTATAATCTTGGACTCTTCTGCGCCTTTTGCTCTCGCTTCACGCGCCATTCTTTCCCTCTCGCTCTTCATTCTATTGCAGATGGCTTCGCTATTCTGTGGGGGAAGATCTGTTTTCTTAATGCGTACATCCACAACATCTATCCCGAATCCTTTTGCGGCCGTATTCACCTCATCCCTGATTTTATTCATTGCGGAGATTCTAGTATCCGAAAGCAAAGAAGGCAACCCCAGACCACCCAGAACACTGCTTAAACTGCCCAAAACCACTGGATTTAATCGAACAACCACTCCTCTCTCGTCGTAAACCGTCTGATAAAACTTCAGTGGATCAGTAATTTTATATCTTCCGAAGGCATCTACCACTATTCTTTTTTTATCTCCGAGAGTTACCTCTAGAGCCTGCAATTCTATGCTCATGAGACGATTATCGAAAACAATAACCTTCTCCAGCATTGGAATTTTTAAATGTAATCCAGGCTCTTTTATGACGCGAACCGGATCTCCCAGTCTAGTGACAACCACCTGTTGTATCTGATTGACAGTAAACAAACCATCTATAAAAACCAAAATCACAAGCGCAAGTAAAAAGACAATAGACATATTCTTGGTACTCATATCTGCGGCTCCTCTTTACTTTTTACTTTGTTTTTATTTATTTCCGTCAGCGGAAGATAGGAAACAGGTTTTATGTCGTCATCAACTATGATTTTGTTCACGGACTTATAAACATCACGCATGGTATCAATGTATAATCTCTTGGAAACTATCTCTGGCGCCAATTTATATTGGGAATACGCAGACTTGAATCGCTCCACTTCTCCGCGAGCTATTTCTATGATTTTCCTTTTTTTTGCCTCTCCGCCATTTAGCTTTTCCGCCACAAGTCCTCGAGTACGGGCACGGGTATCACGATCATAGGCGTCAGCTTTGTTTTTTTCGCTCTGCTGCTCTGCTTGAGCTCGCTCCACATCCCGGAATGAGTCTATGACCGATGCTGGAGGCTCAACTCTCTGCAGCTCTACTCGGAGAATTTCCACGCCGATCTTGTATTCGTCCATTAGAGCCTGTAGGCTTTCCCGGACTCTCTTTTGTATTTCTGCTCTGCCTTCTGTTTGCACAAAAGAAAACTGCGCTTGTCCTACTACCTCTCTCATGACGCTTTCGGCAACGGCTCTAACCGTGACATCCGGAGATTTCGCATTAAACAGATATTCCTCAACGCCACCTTCTCTTATTTTCCATAAAACGCTGAAACTGATGTTGGCCAAATTCGAGTCACCGGTCAGCATGAGATTATCTTCCTGCTGGGATCCCAAGTCTATCTGATTTACGCTCGTAACATCCTGACGTATTACCTGTTCAAACGGATACGGCAGAATATATTGCAATCCGGGACCAACAGTTCTTACGCATCTACCAAATCGAAGTACAACGCCTCTTTCGTTGTGCTGCACCTGATAAAATCCCGAAGCAAAGTACAGCATGGCAATAGCTGCAGCTATAACGCCAAAGGAAATGGATTTTTTGCCCTTACCACCACCGTTGCCGCTCATCTTACCTACTTTTTTCTTTAGGTTATCGATTATATCAAACGGAAAACCATCATCGGAACTTGATTTCCTCCACGGATCCTCGTCGTCGGGCGGTGTTCCCCAGGGATTTTTAGATGCCATAAAATACTCCTAAACAAATACTAAACGAGCTGCAATAGAATAGCATAGAAAAAGTGTCTGCGCCACCAGCCATGTCCGAGCCGGACTGGCGTTTTCTGTTTTGCTTCTGAAATGTATGCGCGTGTTATTTTCTGTGTTTTTCGTTAAGCCATTAGTGCCCGTGTTACAAACATCACCTCTTTTTCTGTAAGCTGTGTAAACAGAGGAATGGACAGGCATCTTGAGAAGAAAGCCTCGGTATTTTTTAGTGATATTTTCCCGTATTTGTGATAATAAAATGGATGCATGTGAATTGGACAATAGTACACCTGCGTTCCGACTCCTTCTTCTTTCATTTTATTCATGAAATTATTTCTACCGATACCGGAGAAATCCATAAAAACGACATACAAGTGTCGAGCAGCCTTCGAATGGATGCTGTTTTTCAAAGGGGTTATCGTTCGTGATTCTGCAAACAACGAATCGTATAATTTTACGATGGATCTGCGTTTTTCTATGAATTTATCAAGTTTTTTCAATTGCCCAATTCCCAATGCGCAGTTTATATCGCTGATGCGGAAATTATGTCCCAGCTGCTGGATTTCGTAATATCCCGGATAGGAGAGCTCTGGATTCTCAAAATCAGTCCTTTCCATGGCGTGACTTCCCAGCAGTTTTATTTTTTTTGCATATTCGGAGTTGTTGGTGGTAACGGCACCGCCTTCGCCGGTCGTAATTGTCTTTGTCGGATGAAATGAAAACGTCGTGATATCGCTAAATGCGTTGGAACCAACGGCATACTCATTTTTGCCGTCCAGATAGAACGAGCCAATGGCATGGGCGGCGTCTTCAATTATTTTCAGATTGTATTTCTGGGCCAATTCCCAAATGTCCTTTAGGTTTTCGCATTGTCCTGCATAATGCACATTTACAATGGCTTTTATTTTTTGCACATCATTGGTTTTGGCGAAATTTAAGATGGCTTCTTCTATTGTTGCCGCAGTCATGAGTCCGGTTTCGACGTCTACATCGGCAAATATGATGTCACCACCGACATGTATGACGGTATTTGCAGTTGCAGAAAACGTAAGAGACGGAATCACGACGAAATCTCCGGGAGCAATACCCAACGCCCACACGGCCAAATGCAAAGCCGTCGTTCCATTGGAACATGCACAAACGTATTTGCTATTTGTTATTTTCGACAATTCACCCTCAAATAAACCAACGAATTTTCCGTTGGTGAGCATATCGCTATCTAGCGCTTCTTTTACCAGAAGAAAATCATTGTTGGAAAGTTCGTGCTTCGCATATGGTATGTAATTCATAGAGTTAACTCCTGCATTTTTTTTATTAGGTATCTAGCCTTGTTTCTTTTATCATAATCATCTTCCTGTATTTCAAGAACCACATGATGATCAGATGAACTCTTGCTTATATACGATAAGGCAGCATAATACAAGTCTTCGGGAACGTCGCCTTCTTCCGGAAGCACACCTTCGGTGCAGTATTGATCGGTAAACGGTATAGCAATGCCTCTAAAAGCGGAAAAATGCCAATGACGTACTGACCTAAACTTTTTTATGTCATCGTAGTCACAAGGACGCAAATTCGGCACCAGCGTGACGGTGGATCCGTTTTCTGCTTCGATTGTTGCATGGTATGCCGACTGTAATTGCAACGTTGAAGCGGAATCAAGATTAGTAAATGCCTGTGCTGCAAGCACCGTCACGCTGGCAGTGTAGAAGAAGTGGCATATGTCGACTACTGTACCAATGGATTCGTCCAATTCCATGAAATCTTCCGGATATATAAACAGAGGATCTATCTCTTTTCCATAATTGTCCATGATGATCATGTTTTCCAGAGACAGCCATGTATTTTTGGAATCAGTCACGGAGTTTTTTACGCGAAACAACGCATCGGAAACACTCTTTCTACCGTCTGACAACGCGACCTCATCGGATTTACTCCAAGCGTCTATGGCTCTTATGTTATTGGAATGCACCACGACTCCAGCAAGTCCCAGATCACATGCGCGCGTATAAGCCTCCACTAATTTTTCGAAAATCTCTTTTTCTTCGCAATAGTTTGAGTTATTTACGGGAAAATGAAAGCTTACGTTGGGAGGAGAAAAATGAGACACCGCTTCTTTTATGTTTTTCCAGGAAGTCGTCCAGTTTTCTCCAAATAAGTCTTCCCGATTGAAAAGTATCGCTTCGGCACATTGATTTCCAATGGCCTTCTCCATAAACGGAATCTGATTGCGCAAAAAAGCCAAGAATGGTACAGAAATTTTAAAATTGAACATTTGGTATCTCATTAAAAAAACAGGTACCATCTTTTATGGAAATTTTTGCCTTTAATTCGCTGTGGATTTTTTTCACCACGGATTTTTCTCCGGACAACATGCTGCAAAAATTCTCACAAGTTGGATTATCGTTCATGTATATGACTGTACTTCCTCCGGCTTCTCTTATTAGAAGAAACACCGGAAGTAAATCCCAAATGGCACAGGCGGCGTCGAATTTTGCAACAGCAGAACCATCAGCAACCAGAGAATAGCCGAAGACGTCAGTATATGTTCTTGGAATAAAATTCCTTGGAACAGAGTCCATCTGCTGTATTACATATAGCCATTCGGTTCGTTGGGATAACTCGAAAGTGTATAGATCGCTGTGACATATCACTGAAAAATTTTCCTCTCCTCTATTGGCTATGGAGATTTTTTGATTGTTTTTAAAGGCGCCGTTTCCTAGATAAGATATATAACGATCTTTGTAAACTGGAAAATACACCATGGACGCCAGTGGATTAATTCCATCAGCCAAAGTTAATGTGGATCCGTACAACCCAATATTGTTTTTAAAGGAAATTGTTCCATCGATGGGATCCATATACCATGTTAGCTCGTCGGTGATTTTTGTTTCTGACGTACAGCTTTCTTCGCCTATGAATTTTATGTCCGGATATTTTTCACATAAAAAACATCGAATGTTTTCCTCTATCTCCTTTTCGAACTTCGAGCACAGACTGCCGTTCGCTTTTATGTCAAAAGTAGAAAGCGCGTGCTGTGCAATCATTCCATCATCTATGATCTGGATGCAAGACTCGAAAATTCTTTTGTCCATTATTTTTTGCATTGGAAACACCATCAAAACAACTCAAGCTATTTTTCTAATATTCATTATAATATCATCAGGAACTTCTTTCAATCTTCGCTTCGACATATGAATGGTTAGAAATTTTTTAGATAGAAAAGAAGAAATGATTTTCGAGAGGAGGAGACTGAGAATTCATGAGGTTACCACAAAGCGGCTGCCATCGATAAATTCGATGGCATGAGTTGATTCTTCGTGATTTTTTAGAAAACAAAAACCAAAAAACTAGGTATCCGGGGACTCTTAATTGTTTCAATAATTAGCAAACGCTATATAAATCTTCCAATTAATCCTCAATTTAAGTTATCAGCTATTTGGTTAAGCTTGGTACTCATCCTATTACCTATGCTTTTCATGGCTGTTATTGCTACAATTGCTATTAAACTCGCGATTAGAGCATACTCAATGGCGGTAGCACCTTTTAAGCTTTTTAAGTTTCTAATTATACGAAACATATCAATACCCCTAACAAAAAATACTCATAAGTCTAGTAAACACTATTTGTGTTACTAAAGAGTAAATAATAGAAGAAAAAGAATAGAAAAAGAAGATTTCTTAGAAAATGAAGCGCTAGAACTTCAATTTTTGAGTAGACCTGTTGCGCAACTGCTCTAATGTTACACAGAATATCAGGCATACGTAAGATTCGTTGTTGAAAATGCGTTGTGGCTGTGATCGAATGAAACTGCATTTATTGAAAAAAACAATTTAATAGGGCATAATGGCTTTTCTATTGGTAGAGTTATGGGAGAAATGCAATGGATGATGAATTTATGAGAGATGGTGAGAACGAGAATTGCTGTGGTGGGTGCAGTTGTGACGAATATGGCGAAGATTCTGAAGTGAGCGATGAAAGGGGTTCCGTTGCCCAGAAAAAAATAAATGAGCTGGAGAGCGAGATCCATGTTCTGAAGGATACGCTTCTTAGAAAAATTGCCGAGTCCGAGAATCTTCGGAAAAGACTCGAGAAAGAAAAAGACGAAGCGATTAAGTATTCCAATAATAGGTTCGCTCGGGATTTACTGGTTGTTTTGGATAATTTTGATAAAGTTAGCGAGAATTTTCCGGCAATTAGCGCAAAAACAGATGAAGATCAAACATTGAGGGCGTTTTTCGATGGAGTCATTCTCTGCGGAAAAGAACTCATGACTGTGTTCAATAAGAACGGACTGTCGAAAGTTAACGTGTCAGTTGGCGATGCATTTGATCCAAATTATCATCAGGCGATGTGTGAATTGGAGAGCAAAGATAACAAGCCGGGAACAATACTGCAGATATTTCAAGCTGGATACGTTCATAACGATAGGTTATTGCGTCCAACGATGGTTAGCGTCTCAAAGTCCGTGCCAAACGAGCAGTGATTGTATTACTTGTTGTTATTGAGGTATATCTGAGACTCGAGGCTGCGTGCACTGTAAGCATCAATGTTGCATTGGCTTCTAAAAAAACAGCGATGTGGACATGAAAATAGAGGTAGACTACTTGAAAATAACCAGCAAATGGTTTAATAATAGCTTCTGAATCATAAAAGGGATTGTAATATGCTTGCAGTTATAAAAACAGGCGGGAAGCAGTATAAAGTTAAGACCGGAGATTTCCTGTCTGTTGAGAAGCTTCCCTATGAGATTGGAGAGTCCATTGAAATAAAGGACGTTCTCATGACCGAAAGCGATGGAAATGTCGTGTTTGGTACTCCAGTTATATCCGGGGCGGTTGTGAAGGCAAGCGTTGTGGATCAAAAGAAACAGAAGACGATTTTGATTTTTAAGAAGAGTCGTCGCAAAAATTATCGTAGAAAGAATGGGCATCGTCAGCCTGTAACAATTCTTAAGATCGAAGAAATCAAGCATTAGGAGTAAGATATGGCTACAAAAAAAGCTGGTGGTAGTTCCAAGAACGGTCGCGACTCGGAAAGTAAGCGACTTGGAGTGAAGCGTTTTGGCGGACAGGCTGTGTTATCCGGCAATATCATTGTCAGACAACGTGGGACGAAATTCAGAGCCGGCGATAATGTTGGCATTGGCAGGGATCATACTTTGTTTGCTGTATCCGATGGCGTAGTAAAGTTTTTGAAGAACTCATGCGGTAGATGCGTTGTATCTGTCGAAGCTGGAAAATAAATTAATTATAAGAGACATATTCTATCACGGGAAAGATGATTTCCTGTGCTGTTTTGGGTATTGTGGTGTTTTTAAAGTGACAGTTGTTTATAATCTTCATTTTTGTTTTGTAAGATTGTTTTTTTTGTGATAGAAATATGTATCTGGTCCATTGCTTCGGGAGCTTGGTGGGCTTAGGTATTGTTGGCAGGCTCCTTCTAATATTGGTGAATTATGGTGAAAAAGTTACACGTCGGAAATTTGGCATATAGTGTGTCAGATGACAATCTCAGAGAGGCGTTCTCTCAATTTGGTACCGTTCAATCTGCTACGGTCGTGAAAGATAGGGTTAGCGGTAGAAGTAAGGGGTTCGGATTCGTAGAAATGTCAACGGATGCTGAAGCAGCAGCTGCTATAGAAAAAATGAATAAAGTTGAGCTAGGTGGTAGGACTATGTTCGTTTCTGAGTCACGCTCTACTGGCGCCCCAGGCGGCGGCGGTGATCGCGGCGATCGTCGTGATGGAAATCGCGGTGGTGGCGGCGGTTTCGGTGGCGGATTCAGAGGCGGAGATCGTGACGGCGGTGGTCGCAGACCTCGCTAATTGTATTTAGTTTGTATAATACAAAAGGAGCTTCTTGGCGTTGGTCAGGAAGCTCTTTTTTGCATATAAATTTTTGAGCATCTCCATATATGCTCCTGTTGAGAACGTTTTTTGGAGAACATCTGGTTGTTAGCAAACTCATAGACTTATACGAAACAAAAACAAAAAACAAAATAGAAATTGTAATTTAAAATTTAAAATAGTATTATTCGAAATGTTATGAAGTATGTTAAAAATATATTAATATATAGAATACAAAACTGCGAAAATAAAGGCTAAAAATGCTGAGTTTAACATTTTTGCGCAACAGTCACATCTTTGATTTTTTACATAGGAAATAAAGCGATGGAAAAACACCAAAACAACTATTCTGTAATCTGTGAGTCTGAAAAATCAGAAAAACTCTTTTTTTTGAAAGAACATGTGCTGATTGGAATAAGCCCTTTTAATAGTTACTTTTCAGAAGAGCGCATGGAGAAAATATTTTTCTGGGCACTCAATAACTTTCAGGAGATAAGTGTTTTTATTCCCGATGAAATTTCGAGGTACACACTTCAGGCAGTCGGATATACAGAAGATAGAGCACGCCAAAAGACCAAACGACAGGATCGTTATCTAAAGCACAAAGCAGTAAGAGCGCTTGTCGCAAACAAACTTTCAGAAACGGAGGCGGAAAGCAAAATAGTTCATTTAACCAAGCTCATGGACAACGAAAAATACACAAAATTCTACAATGATTACCTTGAGTTATATAAAAATGATGAATCTTTTAAAAAAGGTTGTCTCATGACTTCCAAATGGGTTCTAGAAAACAAAGATATCTCGGAGAAAATAAGCGACGAATCTGTAAATATTGCAGTTCAATACTTTTTAGCCGAGCTTCCACTATATCTAAATACTCCTTATATATTTAGTATTCCATCATCATTGTTTGTATATAAAGATTCTCCATCTGATTTTCTAAAAAAAGTTTACGAAGATGATCAGTTGGTTTCTCATCAGCAGGGGTGTTTGACGCTAAAAATAGATAACGTCGCCAATGATGAGGAGTTTACTAAAAATTAATTTAATGGTATGATGCTTTTGTATCGTTTTAGAAGGGCGAGAGATGAGAAAAGAAGAGATATACATAAATAATATATTAAAACACGTTCCCGGAAGTATTTTTTGGAAGGATGTAGACGGAGTTTATCTGGGATGTAATCAGCTGGAGGCTGATTTAGCCGGCCTAAAATCTCCGGAGCTTATAATTGGAAAAACAGACTATGATTTATCGTGGAAATGTATTGCTGATGTCTTAAAGAAGACAGATCAAAGAATCATGCAAACCGAAATTTCGGAAGAAATAATAGAAACTCCGACATTTCCAGATGGCAGACAAATGATAATGCTAACCAAAAAATCTCCGCTTTATGATGAAAATAATAAGGTTATTGGAATTATAGGAGTATCGATCGACATCACAGATCGCAAGAGAGCAGAAGAATTACAGGTAAAAAACAAAATACAAAAAGTCAGAATTCAGGAACAAAAAGATTTTGCTACTTTTACAGCGCAAGTTCTGCACGACATTACTTCTCCATTATATACCATGGAGTTCATTATGAAATCCCCTGATATTCAAGGGAGAAATCATGTAATATTAAGGGATGTGATAACAAGCATTAAAAATACTGTGGGAGCGCTACTGGGAAAATATAAAGAATACGAACGAGAGACAAACGCTTCTCAAGTGGGGCTTATTCTTGTTGCTCTGGCATTGGAAGATGCCGTGAGAAACAAGGAGTATCAATATAAAGATTCAAAAATCAGGTTCAATTATTCGTTCGATTCTGCCAATAAATTTACATATATCAAAGGCGATCAGCTGAGTTTCGGATGCATGATATCCAATTTAGTAAACAATGCAGTGGAAGCTTGCCGTGACAAAACTGGCGTTTTGGATATATCGTTTAACGTCGATGATAAATATGTCAATATTGTTCTGAAAGATGATGGCATTGGAATATCAAATGAAACGATCAATAAAATTAGAAATCGTTTGCCTAACATTGCTAGCACAAAACATACTGGTGATGGTATTGGAATGGGGCAAATTCTAACCACCGTCGATTTTTATAATGGAATTATAGAAGTTGAATCTGAGAAAAATGTTGGTACTACTTTTTCGATTAGATTTCCGCTAGTGGATTGCCCTAAATGGATCGCTCAGCAGTTGACTTTTAAAAAAGGAGATACTATTGTTGTTTTGGACGATGATCCGTCCGTTCTCAGTACTTTTGAAGATCTTCTGAAGAATTATTCAAGTGATTTGCGGCTGAAATTCTTTACCAAAAGTAGAGATGCCTTGAATTTCATAGAGTCCTTTAATAACAAAGAGAAGCTTATTTTCCTCAGTGATTACGAGTTAAGAGATTGCGATTTCAGCGGATTAACGGTCATTCTGCAGAGTGGAATAAAGGAACGTTCGCTCATTGTAACATCAATTCACAGCGACAAGAGCATATGCGAAATGGTCGAACGATCTAATGTGAAAATACTGCCAAAACAATTCCTACTTGATGTGCCCGTTACAATAGCGGCGTGAATCGATCACATAATATTGGTTGAATTTGCATATGGATTCTTAGGATAAATTTGTATGTCATTCGCATACACTCCAACCTGTGCAGAAAATGGATAAAACGTAACGCTGGTATAAAAAAATAAAAAAACATACTAGTAATTGTTCGATTTTTTTGATATTTTATCTCTGAGTTAGTGTTCCTCGGTAGCTCAGAGGTAGAGCAAGTGGCTGTTAACCACTGGGTCGGCGGTTCGATCCCGTCCCGAGGAGCCAGTTTTTGTCTTTCACCTATGGTTTTTTCTGCAAAAAGTAAGACGTTTCTTGTTGGTGAATATGCTGTGCTTTTTGGTGGCAGTGCCGTTGTATTAACTACGGATCCAGAGTTCCAATTAACGGCAAGGCATAGCACATGCACGTCTCTTGCTGGAGTAAATGTGCACTCTCCGGCATTTTCATTTTTCCTAGAGCACATTGATATTTTTAAAAATCTACAACTAAATTTTATTGATCCACACAATGGATCCGGCGGGTTTGGCGCGTCAAGTGCGCAGTACGTATTGCTGCACCAGCTATACCGAAAACTAACGAATACGTCATGGAATCCGGGCTCATTTCTCATCGAATACAGAAGTTATTGCGGACAGTCCATCGGCCCCAGTGGAGCAGACTGCATGGCGCAGCAGGAAAACCGACATATATATTTCAATGGCGCTAGTAATAGCGTCGAGCACATGAACTGGAACTTTTGCGATTTGGATTTTGTTATTTTTAAAACCGGCATAAAAGTAGAGACACACACGCATCTGCGGCAACTGCGATCTATTGATGTGTCTGATCTAAATTTCATTGTCGAAAACGTACGCGAAAGCTTTGTCCGGAGTGATTCCAATATGCTAATAAGAAATGTCATGGATTTCTCTTATTCGCTTGATAAAATGGGATTTGTCACAGACATAACCCGCAGTCTCGTGAATCAATTGTTGAAAACAAAAGAAATATTGGCAGCCAAAGGATGTGGCGCCATGTCTGCCGATACCATTATCGTCATTTTTGCCAAAAAAGACAGAGATAAAATCCAGAAAGTTTTAGAAGAAATTCGATTGCACAAAAATGGTTCTCCCCCCTTAGACAATAACCATGTTCATTAATAGGTTTTTGCCACTTTTTGACAATGGAGTTTGAGATGCTGCAGGGCGCAAAAATTTAAATGTGAACATGGTTAATCTTTGTGAAAAGCTATGTCTTAGATCGCGTTTGGTTACCAGAAACGTTGCAGAAATTGCAGTTGCTTTTTTTTGCAATGCAGGAAAATTTTAGGTGCTTTTTGCTAAAAATATCAGTGGCATTTAATTCTCCAGAGGAACGGATTTTTCCACTTGGGGGCCCTACGTCGGTGCGTGTCGCACACGCATTAATTCATAAAACACCTGTGGTGCAACCACTCATCCAGAGCCACAAAGTGGCGTAGGGATCCAGAAAAAAGAAAATCCAATAAGCACACTTTTAATGATTTCATGCAATTCATCTAGACTCACGAAACTGCATCCCAAAAATTTTGCGTATTTTAATAGATCTTCCAGATAATCCGGAGATATTTTCAGACGCTCATTGTAATAAATACGAGCTGGATCGATGTAATCTATCCTGTGAAGCATTAAAATTGCTCCAATTTTGGGACTATGGACTGTGTACTAGTTTCTTCTGAGAAATGCCGGGATTTCTATATCATCCTCTGGAGGTCTTTGCGCAGTTGGTGCTGCCTTTGTCGGTTGAACCACATACTCTTCTTTTTTTGCCACGGAGAATCGCTTCATTCCAGTTAGCCTTTCAAATAATGAAGGAGATTTCTTCCGTGTAGCATCGCCATTTATACCTTCCATTGAGTCGTTTTTTACCACACCAAAGTTGGGGGCATTTCTTTCTGGTTGGTCGTAGGCAGGCGGTGTTGCTTCTTGTTGACCTGATCTAATATCAGTTTCAAACGGAGCAGTTGTTTCTTTCTTGACGATTTTTACAGCGGCCATTTCTTCCAGCGCTTGTTTTTTCTGCTGAACGGAATGCGCATCTATCCCAGTGGCAACGACAGACACTCTCATGCGACCGTTCATCTTTTCATTGAATGTGGAGCCGAATATTATTCTCGCTTCCGGATCGACTTCTTCTCTAATTCTGTTGGCGGCTTCATCTACTTCGTAGAGAGTTAAATCATATCCACCGGTAATGTTTATCAGTATGCCCCTTGCCCCCTTCATGGAAACATCATCCAGCAGAGGATTAGATATGGCTGCTTCTGCAGCTTCAATAGCCCTTCTTTCTCCTTCCGCGTCTCCGGTTCCCATCATGGCCTTGCCCATTTCGCTCATGACGGTTCTGATGTCGGCAAAATCCAGGTTAATGAGACCAGGCATAACCATAAGATCAGTAACGCCCTGAACGCCAGAACGAAGCACATCGTCTGCCATCTTAAAGGCATCTGCAAAGGTTGTTTTTTCATTGGCAACTCTGAATAAATTCTGGTTTGGAATGACTATGAGAGTATCCACAAATTGCTGCAAATCTTCTATGCCTCTTTCGGCAGTGCGCATACGGTTGGTTCCCTCAAAGTGAAAGGGTTTTGTGATGACGCCAATGGTGAGGACTCCCTGCTCCTTGGCCAATCTCGCTATGACGGGAGCTGCTCCGGTTCCGGTTCCACCCCCCATGCCGGCCGTGATGAACACCATATTGCTATTCTTCATATACAAATTGATTTCTTCTACTGCTTCTTCTGCAGCGGCTCTTCCCACATCTGGTCTTGCTCCAGCTCCTAACCCACTGGTTATTTCCAGTCCCAATTGGATACGCCTTTCGCACATGGATTGCAATAAAGCTTGGGCGTCTGTATTGGCGACGACAAACTCCACCCCTTCCAGACACGATTTTATCATATTATTGACAGCATTTCCGCCAGCTCCACCAACGCCGAACACTGTTATTTTCGGTTTTAGAGACTCAATTCCGGGAAAGTCTTCCCTAAAGAAATCTCCTTGTTTAGTTTTGTTTTCGCCATTAACTGCCTCAACAACCGCTGCCATATTAAAAACTCTCCCAAAAAGCAAAATTAACCACAACCGAACACAAGTGTGCAACAAACTACAGTTAGTATACGCTAAATATCGCCGTCATACTACAGTTATATGGTTTTTTTACAAATTATTTTCGATCCAAATCAGCGTTTTCCGAAGAAAGCCAACGTTATCATTTTTCTCGGCAAACAACTTGTTTTTTCCAAAAAGGTCTTCGTTCAGATGGACAAATTTTATCATTCCAAGAGCGACGGAAAAATCGTTTCCCAATTGTAGACTTGATTCACCGTAGGTATTGTTTATTTTTTTCAGACGTACATTTTTATTTAACATTTCTGCGGCTAAGTCACCTATGCTTGTGAGCTGACTTCCGCCTCCGGTAATTATCACAAAACTATTTTTAAAATCGTTTTTAAATACGGATTCTTCTATCTTCCGTTTGATTGACAGCAGGATTTCTTCAGCTCTAGGTTGAATTATCCTGTTTAATGTGCTTTTGGGAATTTGCTGCATATCTATGACATTGTCATCTTCAAGAACCGGCGCAAGCACTGTATCCCGCTCATCTTCTATGGACACAAAAGCCGCTCCGTGCAGAGTTTTCAGACGTTCTGCGCTGGAGGTTGATATATTCAGGCAGTAGGCTATGTCTCTCGTGATGTGCTTCCCTCCGATGGAAATTATTTCGGATCCGCAAAAAACACCATTGTAGATAAATGCTAGAGACGTCGTTTCTCCTCCGAAATCGATCACCATTTGGCTGATGGGAATATCGTTCTCATCTTCTGCACAATACAACCCGCAAGCATAACTGGAGGCAATTACGCCAATTGGCTCCAGATGACACTTGGAAATACACAGCAACAAATTGTTCAGCTGTATTTTTGAGACGCTCATGAAATTTATGCTGACAGTCAAAGTGTTCGCCATCATTCCAAGAGGGTCTTTAATGCAACCTAGAGAATCTATGCTATACATTATTGGGATTGCGTGTATTACTTCAGTAGACTCATCTTCATAGTCGCGAAATGAAAGTATATTCATAATATCTTCATTTTTAATGATTCTTCCACCGATGTTTGCTGAAGCACTTACTATTTTTGATTTAACATTTCTGCCGGAAACGCTCACATACACTGATTTTACGCTGATTTTTGCGGCTTTCTCTGCCATTTCAATGGCTTTTACGATGGATTTACCAACGGATTCCATGTCTATTATGACTCCGGACTTTACTCCGAAACATGCGCAGTAACCGGCTCCAAGAATGCTGACGCGATCATGAGAGGAAATATTAGCTATGCAACAGCATATCTTTGTACTTCCAATATCTAAAACGGTAATGACATTGCTTGCTTTCATATTTTATCCTGCGGCCGATTTTCAACATCATTCTTGCGACTAATGATGACCCTGTCGAGCATTCTTAAATCTATCGATATGATATCATCATTGAAGAAACCATTGCTATCTGATATTTCATCCAATATACCGAGAGCTTGCATTATTCCTTTTTCCGGAAGTTTTACTGTTATTCCTTTGTTAATCTTTATATTCCACCGCCTTTTGCTTAGGCGAAGCGCAAACACCAGCTGCTTTCTTAGCTTTGGAAACTGGTCCAAACAATATAATAGATGGGCGGCTTCTTTTTCTGCTCCTTCTCCAACAACTATCGGAAGATTATTCGTTTTACTTATGTCATTGCATTCCAGAACAACGCCGTCCGAGTCCACAAAATGCAATTTCTGTTGCGATTGGAAAAAGGCGATGGGGATTCTTTCGGAAACTCTAATATATATTGTGTTTGGAAGTTTTCTATAAACTACGACGGAACGTATCCATGGAACTCCCTCCAATTTCTTTTTTACTTCCTCCATTGATACGAAGAATATATTGCTCATGTAGCGTAGTCCAGATGCTTTTAGTAAAAGAATATCAGAAGCTCTGTCGTTTCCGTCGAATTCTATTTTCTTTACGATAAATCTACTACTTTTATAGCTGAGGATCTTGTCAGAGTAAAAAAAAGACAGATATGATATGGAACCGAAAAATAGAGCACACAAAAATAGATTACTTCTGAATGGAACAAAGATATAGCGCAACCTCATAAATATAGGCTTCTTGACTCTTGCCACAAACTGAGTTTTATTATCTTTCTCTCTTTCCAGCACAACTGTACTTCACCTCTAGGATCAGCGCAAAAATAACTTGAGCGGTTTTCCGCTTTGAAACATGGAACTGCAAAATCCTCAGCAATAACTCGTCCAACTTGTTCTTGCGTAAATCCTTAACTCCGACTCAGTAATTAACTACGACTCAGTAATTGGATCTCAGAAGTGGAAAAACCGAGAGAGCTTGTTATAATACTTGAGTCGATACCTGCTAATAGCATTTTCTTGGCAGCTTCTTTAATCCCTTCCAGTCTGCTTTCAGTTTTACCTTTTGCTTCGCCTTTCATTTCTGCTTCCCACATAGCAGAGTTATAGTCATGCTCTCCATCATTTCTAATTCGAATAAGCTCTTGTGTAGTTGGAGCTGACGATACAATATCAAACATCTTTATTTAACTCCGACTCAGCGATTGGATTTCAGAAGTGGAAAGACCAAGAGAGCTTGTTATAATACTTGAGTCGATACCTGCTAATAGCATTTTCTTGGCAGCTTCTTTAATCCCTTCCAGTCTGCCTTCAGTTTTACCTCTTGCTTCGCCTCTTGCTTCGCCTTTCATTTCTGCTTCCCACATAGCAGAGTTATAGTCATGCTCTCCATCATTTCTAATTCGAATAAGCTCTTGTGTAGCTGGATCTGACGATACAATGTCAAACATTTTCACTGCCTCCTTTATTATTGGCTCAAATTCGCCTATCTTATCTACTACCTCAGAATGCGGGTTCTTGATATACTCAAGCCACCATGTAACAGGGTTATCCTTTTGATACTCTTTCATTTTAGCTAACTCTAGAAAATGAATTTCTTCCACATCGGTCAAAAGCTCGTAAGTCTCGTCTTCTCTCAGGTGATATTTGTGCCAAAAACGATCGTCTTTAAATATACTCTCTTCGAGTATGTTTATACACACAGTTTGACAAAGCTCTAAAAACTTCCCACCCTTTGGCAGTTGTTGAAAATATATCTCAGCCCAGTGGAACAAAGAGCGTTTTACAAAATAACTTTGACTTTGTCGTTGGATCTCCACATTTATACGGCGTTTGTCGGACGCTTCCGCTAAAATATCTAGACGCACTTCTTTTCCACCAAGAAATTCTGGCGTCAATTCCGTTTTGCGTATTTGCAGATCCACTATTGGATTGCCTTTTGCTCCTACAATAATGCTATTCAACAGATGAATCAGCATTTTCTTACTGCGAGAATCACTAAAAATTAATTTAAATACCAAATCACCGGTGACTGAACCCATTCAAAAACCTACAATAATTTACACACCACAATACATGGATGTATGATATCACATCCAGCTCCAGAATGACAAGAATTTTGATGGTTTTTTGTGGATGGACTTTGGGTGAGATATCAGTGTGTCCTGCAAAGTGGCGTTGATGAAATGAACGTTAGTTTCACTTAAAACTCAGGAATGAGCATTAACCATGTTCACGAATAGGAGCTAATTTAAAGATTATGTTAAAAAGTGAGGTTGGCTTCCAGTTTGTCTATTATTTTGAACAGGTTAGATGCAAGTTCCAAAGAACGGATGCCAATAGACCTGTTGCAGTGTGCCAAGAGAAGGTACGATGAAGATGGAGGAAAAGAGCCCTCCGGTAAGGGCTGTCTGTGCGGGATTAAGATGTCCAGGTTCAGAGACATATGAGACGGAACAGCAGAGCTGAAAATAGCGATTATTTTGCGTCGTAATCCCGAAGAAAAACTTAGCGAAAGTAGCGTCGGACGCATCTTGAAAGTCCTGAAAGAGAGAGGGTTGGTGGGTGTATCACCGTCTGCAAGCAGGGGCAAAAAACATCGAGAGTTCAATGGCCATGCACAGCCCTGGACATTCAAAAAATATGATGAAATGGTTCTGGGAGAGCGAGTCCAAATCGATCACATGTCTGCGGAGAAAAATGCCTTGCAAATCAAACAGTTCTCCGCTTGGGAACGGAAATCGAGACATCTTACTGAACAAATTTATGATTCTGCTGAATCGTCCGACGCAAAAGCATTCTTGGTAGAGCTTGTAGCA
Organism: Alphaproteobacteria bacterium; assembly: GCA_025998595.1. The sequence goes on from BNWE01000009.1 coordinate 20,236, forward strand.
ACTGCTCCATATCCGATTTTGTCAGTTCAGGTGGATGGAAGCTCTGAATTCCGAGGAGAATTCGAGAAAGCTTGCTGCGAACTGCAGATCCCACTTATCGTTCTTCCGCCTGCCAGTCCGAAGTATAACGGCGGCGTCGAACGCTCAAATCGCAGTATGCGAGAGGAATTTTATGCTCGCGATGACTTGCATGCTGCAACGTTGGAGGAAATGCATGTCGAGCTCCAAAAGGCCGTTCACAAATATAATTATTATCGACCACATAGGTGGGTGAAAGGAAAGACACCTATGGAGTATATTAACTCAACCTATAAGGGAGACAGGCTGTCTCATATGTCTTAATCCCGCACACAGTTCTGTGAGAGGCTGATGGTGAAATTCCCTCGGCCTACTCGACTAAAGGCTCTGCGCCATTTCACGAATGCGTCTAAAATTTTATTTGTTTTCCATTGCAGAAACGTGAATATTGTTGTAAATGTTAAAGTTGTGTTATCTATAAAAGCTATTAGTTTTTGTGTTGAGGTGTTTTATGTATAAAAATGTATTAGGTGATTCGTTTACGTTGTTTTTGTTACTTGCTTGCACAGTGTGTGTCTCTAACGCTGAGAATCCTGAGGTAGATACGGAAGAAGTTAGTGTTACAGAAATACACGACAATTCTTTTGAGGGTTTTCTCAATATTAAAGCCGCTCACGAAAGAAAGAATGAGTACGCTTTTGGTTCGAAAAATGCTTCGGCTGTTGCTCTGACTCCTGTTGTTACTTTTGGAGACGTTACCCTTGAGAGTGATTTCTATTATGGGCGTCAGTTTACCTATTATGGTGTTTTAGGAGGCAAATTAAAGAAAGATGCAGCAATGCATGCTGTGGCAAGCAGTAGGTTTGAAGAAAACACAACAAAAGCAAATTTCTATCGAACCTATAGTCGTCTTACATACGCGAACAAGAAGTCAGATTTTAGAGTTGTTATTGGTGACACATCTTCTAAAAACACCATTGGATTTCAGCAGTGGATATCTGGTGTAGGTATCAGCATATTCCGACAGGGAGGTAATGGTGAAGTAATAAACAATGGATCAGGAATTGTCATTACCAGACTGAGCAAAGTTGAAGTCAAGCTGGGGGACGATATATTGGCCGTTAGAGTATTCCCTTCCGGCGTCTATTCAATAGATGATCTTCCGGAAGAAGCAAAGATTCCGGGGACGTATCTAAAAATCAGTGATCAGCTCAGCAGAAATGAAAATCTAAAGATAGATTACTTCGGTGGGTACAGCGCTCTTGCGCAGGGTAAAGATGATTTTGATATAATCGTAGCTTGCAATAACAAATGGGACGTCGATGATCCCCATAGAATAAAATATCATGATAAACCGCGTTTCGGAGCCAATTATAGATATGGTATTAGTGACGATGTTACCGTTGGTGCCGGCGGTCAGATGTTTGATGGCTCATGTTTGTTGGATTTCACAACGATATTCACAACTGGTTTTGGTTTGATATCTCCAAATGTTTCCTACAGCCATCAGAAATGGGGAGACAAAAAAACGACTAACGCATTTGGTGCAGGTTTGTTCTATAGACTTCCGGAAAATGAAACCGGCATCTCTCTAGAAGTGTATTTGAGCGTAAAAGCAAAAGGCTTTGGAGATCTTGGTTACGAGAACGAAAAGCAAGAAGAAAGAAATAGATTTTTCGAGAGATTTAACGATAAATGGCATGATAGGGAGACATCTCATGAAACGGTATCTAGACGTCAGATTACAGCGAGAGTATATACTAAACCGATTTTCAATATAACTCCGGCGTTTACATTCAATGGTGTTTGGTCAAAGACAGAAAAGTTGCGCGAATATACGTTGAGTTTAAGCGGTAAGATTTTTGATTATGCTACTCTTGTCGTAAGTGGCGGCTTGACCTATGACGATCTCGTAGATGGGAAAAAAGGCGGGAAAAACGAAAAGGCGCCAGATAGAAGATTGACAATCGCCTGCACAATTCCACTGGGAGATGATCTAAAAGTCCGTGGGACATACTTCCATCACGATGATGAGCGCCTCAGAAGTCAGGCAACTATAACATATAATCCTAGCGAGATAAAAGGTCTGGAGATTGAAGCGGAGAGATTTAGCAGGCCTGGACATAGTAATCCTTGCTTCTCGGTAAAATATGACGGCGATTACTTTAACCTGAAAGCCGAAGAGAAAATAACTAATAATTACGATAATGACGGAAAAAAGGCTGAGCACATTAATCAGCAGAGATTTTTCTTCGGAACCAGCATAACCACCAAGGGAATAAAATCTGCTAGAAAATCCAATATTAACGTGTTGAGAACAGCTACTGATTCTCTAGAAAAATAGGGTATGCTGTGAAAGCGCCTCATATTAGTTTCTTTCTTTCGCTTTTGCTATTGATCGCTTGTGACGATGAATCCAGCGATGAGTTTAGTCATCGAGAAAATGTAGCAGAAGCGGAAGCAGAGATTACATGTGTAGAATATAACGATATGTATATTACTGCTATTCAGTATGATGTACCTGAAAGCTTGTACGAAAAAAGTGCAGATAAATCAAAAAAAAGATCGATTCAGCAGTCTTGGTTGGAAAAAAACAAACCGATTGATCATCAGAAGATTAGGATTGAGTATCTCAAGTATGAGCCAATTTGTTTTAGGAAGATAGATGAGATAAAATTCGAATAGCTAGCGTGATGCTGAGCTTGTTTGCTGCTTTGCTATCGGTTTATTGAGATGTAATTGCAACGTCTGAAGTTGGTTCGGGCTATCACGTGAGATAGCGAAGCATGATCTTTTAGTTCTCTGTAATTAATTTTATAGCTTTCCTACGGAACCGAGCGCCGTTAAACATCATATCTGAGACAGTCGTTCTCAATTTACAGGTTAATCCGAGCTGAATAGATATGCGACGCAATGTATTTGAAAGCGTTGCAATTGCAGGAATCGAGTTCGAAACCACCAATGATTCTCGAGATTTCTTTGGCAAACTTCTGCCACACAAAACTATCATTTTGAGGCTCTTGTTACCGCTGGAAAGTCCTGCTGTCAATAGCCGAAAAATGCTCATGTGCCAAGAGAAAGCACGATACGGAAATGTGTAACACTTTTTGCTGAATGTTAGTATCAAGAGCTACGTGCGAGAAATCTGCATGCGTAGTAGTGTGCGTGATGTGGACGACTGCCAAAGCTATACCCAATCTACAGCGATTCTTCCAAAAAAACAAAAATACGCACACAAATAAGTTTTGCATCATTTGCTAAAAATTTTTATTAAAAACACTTAAAAAACTATTGACATTTACCAAAGGTTATGTTATTATATCTAGTAGGTTTTAAATACGGGGTGAACATAATGAAAAAAAACATATACATGATAAAAATAGCCATATGTGCTTTGTCAATGGTGACAGTAGCGTCATTGGAGGCGATGAAACAAGATGGCAGGTATCAGCGATCATCGATCGAGCGAGCCCCACTCACTACCTTCAGCTTAAATGCAAGATTGCATAGGGCAACCGTAGATGGGGACATTGAACGTGTCAAGGCTCTTCTTGCTATCGGAGTTGATGTAAACGCAAAATTCAACATGACCGAAAAAGACGTCGTTGGCGACCTTACGCCTTTGCATTTAGCCACCCTCTATAAACATCCTGAAATAGTCAAATTTTTTGTGGACAACAAAAAAGTCGATACAAACGCGAGGTTTGCCTATAATGTTACAGCTCTACATTTGGCAGCTAAGCTTAATCAGGCGGAAATTGTTAAGCTTCTCGTTGCTGACAACAGAGTCGACGTGAATGCCAAATGTGACGACAACGTGTATGCTTATACATCTTTGCATATTGCTGCCGAAGAAGATGATGGCTATGACATTGCAAAACTTCTTCTGAGCAAAGGTAGGATCGAAGTAGATGCAAAAGATACAAGCGGCAATACTCCATTGATTTTGGCAGTTATCCATAAGCATCCAGATACAGAAGGACTTCTTCTAGCTAAAGGAGCCGATGTAAACGCAAAAAATAATGAGGGTAACACACCGTTACATTACGCAGCAGCTGTGAAGGCTCCCCTTGACATTATTGAACTTCTTCTGAGCAAAAGTAGGATCGAAGTAAATGCAAAAAACATGAGCGGCGTTACTCCGCTGTTCTTGGCAATTTGCAATGGATATCCTGAAATGGCTGAGCTTCTTCTGAAAAAAAGAGAAATCGAAATAAATGAAAAATTCATCAATGACTTTACAGCTTTGCATTTGGCCATTGAGCTGGATCAGCCCAAAATTGTCAAACTTCTCCTGAATAAAGGAGCCGACGTAAACGCAAAAAACAATGAGGGTAACACATCATTACATTACGCAGCAGCTGGGAAGATCCCATTTGACATTATTGAACTTCTTTTGAGCAAAAGTAGGATCGAAGTAAATGCAAAAAACACGAGCGGCATTACTCCGCTGTTCTTGGCAATTTGCAGTGGACATCCTGGAATAGCTGAGCTTCTCCTGAATAAAGGAGCCGATGTAAATGCAAAATTCACCAATGACTTTACAGCTTTACACATGGCCATCGAGTTGGATCAGCCAAAAATCATCGAACTTCTCCTGAATAAAGGAGCAGATGTAAATGCAAAATTCACCAATGGCGACGTAAAAATGTTAGCTTTACATATGGCCATTGCGCAGAAACGGCCCAAAATTGTCGAGCTTCTCTTGAGTGCAGCCAATATCAAAGTAGACGAAAGAATCACTCACGATGCCACCAGTACCACTGTTACGGCTTTGCATTTGGCCATTGCGCAAAAACAACCAAAATTTGTCGAATTTCTTCTGGATAAAGGAGCGGATGTAAACGCAAAATGCATTAATGACAATGGACGTGCCATCACAGCTTTAGAAGAAGCAATTAAACTTAAGCAAATGGAAATAGTACAGCTTCTTCTGAACAAAAACGCCAATGTAAATATAACGGACATTAACGGGCAAACTCCATTACATATTGCAGCCATCACTGGTGACATTGAACTTGTCAAGCTTATTCTGAAACAAAAAGATGTAGACGTAAATCTAATCGACGCTGAATGTAGAACACCATTGCATCGGGCAACTGATGGCGGACACACCGAGATTGTCAAGTCGTTTTTGGACAAAAAAGCAATAACAAATATCAAGGACATCTATAAGAAAACACCGTTGGAATTGGCAGAGGAGAAGGGGCTTAAGGATATTATAGAAATTTTCAAGCCAACAACAAACACTGGATTTTGGGGGGGGGTAATTGGAATTTGGAAAAAGATAACTCAATTCTTTGCCTAAGCTGGCTCTGTCCTGAACGCATTGCAAAATACTGTAGTATTCGATGAAGTGGCCAATTGTCAGATTGCTCTTTTTTGTTATCGCGCATCTTTCGACTCTTCTGAAAATACTAATATGCGCAGACAAGATAAGTGCGCATTATTTATTTATTTTTTAATAAAAGCGCTTTAAATTTTTGACTTTTGTTCGCAATTGTAGCACTATACTTAATAGGTTTTAAAACATAGGAGAATATTATAATGAAAAAAACCATATACGTGATAAAAATGGCTATTTTCGCACTGTCAACGGTGACTGTTGCATCGTTGGGAGCTATGGAACAAGATGACAATAATTTGCAATTGGTCGAGCGAGAAAAATCGTCACCACCAACTTGAATGTAGAGTTACATAAGGCAACTGAAGATGGAAACGTTAAAAATATCGAGGCTCTTCTGGCTAAAGGAGCTGATGTAAACGTACGAAGTGATGTACGCTGGGCATTAAAGCTTTTCGAATCAACATGATCGCCGTGATGTTGTAAGGAATCGTGCCCAAATAATGTGGACAAATAACATCTGGAATGAAGCTGCCGCGCTTCATCTATACGAGAATGATGAGTCCAGTTTACTTGGTAACAATTCCTTAGACAATATCCTGATAAATGTCGCAAACGAGGATTCATAACGTTGATCAAACCAAGTCCAGAGTGGTAAAAGAGACATAGAGAAAACATACGGAAGATGATCAAGAATGTGGCAGCTGCAACTCAGGAACAATTAATCAAATTGCTTAATCCGATAATTCGTGGATGGGCTAACTATTACAAAAGCCAAGTTGCAAGGAAAGTATTCGAAAATATCGACCACTGTATGTTTCAAATGCTCTGGAAATGGGCACGGTGGAGACATCCGACCAAAGGTCTGGAATAGATAAAACGCAAGTACTTCGGGCAATATAAGCGTAACAAGTGGAGATTCATGACCCACAACGTGGAAATGTTAGTCATTCACTCTGACAGGCCCATTCAACACTGAAGTGCATCAAGTAGCGACCTAAAAAAAGAGCGTTTTTGTGGATTTGGGCAAAAAAAGTAGTGAAAAAGCCACGTGAAGAAGTTAATCTCGAGTTAGTTTAAATAAAGAG
>BNWE01000010.1 GCA_025998595.1 Alphaproteobacteria bacterium
ATGTGGAAATACGAAAATGTCCAACACTTTTTGCCGAAGGTTAGTATCAAGAGCCGTGTGCGGGAAATCCGCAAGCACGGTTCTGTGCGGGGTGGAGACGGCTGCTGAAGCTGTACTCCGTCTACCGTGATTTTGAAGCGTGAGCACTGTCAAACAATGAGCGAAAGCACAGTCGGACGCATCTTGAACACCCTGATGAAGAACGGCTTTGTAACGAAATCGATATCTGCTCCTGTCAAGAAGAAGGTGGGACTTTCAATAGGCACGCACAGCCCCGGACTTTCAAGCTATACAAGCATATGGTGCTTGGCGAACGCGTTCAGATAGATCATATGACGGTTATAAAAAATGGATTAGAAATCAAGGAATTCCATGCCTGGAAGCGAAAATCGAAGCATTTGTCTATACGTATTTTTACATCAGCAACCAGCACAGATGCGCGCAGTTTCTTGCTGGAATTTATAATAAATGCACCATATAAAATTTTGTCAGTTCAGGTGGATGGAGGCTCTGAATCGTAGATCACGAAAGAGGGGATTTGTCGCATATTGCAGTTCCTATTCATCGTTTTGCCGCGAGCGTGCCCAAAGTATAACGGCGGCATCGAACGCTCAAACCGCACTCTGCGAGAGGAGTTCTACGCTCGCAACGACCTACAAACTGCAACGTTGGAGGAAATACGTGTCGAACTTAAAAAAGCCGTCCAAAAATATAACGAATATCGACCACATAATCGCTTGAAAGGATTAGGGCCTCGTGCAAAATTAACTTGTACGATCTATATCAAAGCGTTCTGTAATTTCATGTTTCAAAACAAAAAATAGTTCAAGTTATTCTTGCGCGAGGCCTTACCGGAGGTCCCTTTTCCTCCATCTTCATCGTACCTTCTCTTGACACACTGCAACAGGTCCTAATGCAAGCACTTTGCAAAAAACGTTTTGTACATCGTAAAATCAGCCAGTTCCGAATTCAATGCACTCGAGCTAGAGGAAGACGAGCTTGTTGAGCTGGACGATGACGAAGAGCTCAAAGCACTATCTGCAGCAGCCGGCTCCGAATACTGCAAGCTAATACCATGATTTCTTTCCTCTCCCATAAGCTGAAAAATGCTAACACTTTCGAGATTGGATAAAAATTCCTCCATATCTTTCTGACTGCGTCCTCCGAACACACGTGAGAAGCTCTCTTCCAGCGGTCTAGGATAGTTCCCCGCAGGAGCGATTGCTATTCTCGTTGTGCCATGGGAAACTGGCAAGTTCGAAATATCAGTACGTGGCGCATCCTCTGAGATGCTGAATGGAGTCGCTATTACCATAACAGGTCTATCGTCAGGTCCATTGCCAGATGCCGGGAACAAATATTTTCCGGATATGCTGTGGTTCTGAAGAAGATGGTAAAATGCATCCAAATTTCCACTTCCCATCGACGCACCTAACGATGATGCACTTGACATTGATCCAGAGCTCATTGCTTGTGCCATTCTCCCTGACCTTCCAAATCTCATTCCTGAAGTTGGCGACGGTGCAGGCGGCAAAGCGCGGTGGCTACTCGAAGGCGAGCTGCTTTCGATACACCCTGAAGTGAAAAATGATGCACCTGACATTGATCCTGATCCCAATGGCAAATGCGACGTAGAAGAAAAAGAGCTACTGCTACCACTCGAAGATGAGCTACTTCCAAACATTGAATCGAAAAATGATGCACCTGACATTGATCCTGATCCCAATGGCAAATGCGACGTAGAAGAAAAAGAGCTACTGCTACCACTCGAAGATGAGCTACTTCCAAACATTGAATCGAAAAATGATGCATTTGCCATTGGTTCTGAGCCCATTCCTGTCGAGAAACTAGAAGGCGCAAATGGTCCCGTTCCAAAATATGGCGGCATTGCAGCTGGTGGATCATAGTCTTCATCCCAATTGGAACGCGCTGGCGGCATCATAATTCCAGGAGGTGGCGATGATGATCGAGGCGATGAGAATCGCGGACCTGCATGTGGTGGCGATGACGGCCGAGGCGATGATCCCCATGGATTCGGTGGCGATGATCCAAACGAATATGGCGGTGGTGACGATGGCCAATGCGATGAGAATCGTGGACCCGCATTCCTAGCAGAAAAAGGTGGGGGCGATGACGCCGCTGGTGGCTCGAACGACAGTGGTGGCGGCGACATACCATGCTGGCTGCTGCTGTTATCGCATTTGCGAGCAGTTGGCTTAACAACTCTAGTTGAAGTTGCTTGAGGTGTTGGCGGAATCGGGCGGCCACCAGCTCTATTATTATCTGACAACTCTGCCAAACGGTGATTAGTAAGCTCTTCATCCAGGGAAGTACTGCAATTTTCTTGGTTCAAACGATGCAATGCATATGGAAGTGAACTTGTTCCTAAATTTTGCTTGTACACATCTCCTGCCAGCACATCGGCATGAAGTACGATGTAACCCGGATGTTCAGCCGCTGAAACGCTAGTTTTTTGAGCAAGCGCACGTCCCATTATGCCTTTTATAGCCTCCTGATCTTCCGGAGCTGATAATTCAAGAACGATTTTCACAATCTCCGGAGGAAGTATTCTTGCCAATCTGCCGCCAAGCTCTTTTGTTAACTTATGGTTTGATTGTTTCTCTGCCAAGGTCTGCAGAATTAACTTGGTTTTTTCCTTGGATCGGTAATCCCTGTTCAAAATCACCAATTGTTCCAGAAGATTGTTTTGCAAGTCGAAGGTCGTCTTTTCCATGAGAGCTTTCACATGAGGAACATCAATATGCTGCATCAGAAAACATGCATGTCCAAAAGTAAATGCGTCTCCACTATCAACAAAGGCATTTGCCAATTTCTGTGGCATGTATTTCAGAGCATCACCAAGTGAGAACAGATCATTTATAATCTCCGCAGGAATTTTCAAGTTAGAATATGCATACACTCCCGAAAGAGCCGTCATAACGTTGTAACCAATTCCAAATGTATGAGCCCTTGCTAGCAGAGCCTTTGCTATGACTTGCTTTGTTTCTGCCTGATCAATGCCATCTATGAATTTCACGAGTTCCGGCAATGAACAAAAATCAGGTGAACCTATTAATTGGACAGCGAGCTCCCGATTAAATGCCTCTTTTGTATTTCCGACAATAGCTTCCATTATCTGTGTGTTATTAGTAATGGCATCCCTTACAGATGCGGGAGTGTAGGAGCATGTTTTCTTGATAAACTCGAACAAGGTTTCTGGCCTAACGCTAAGTCCTCCACCAAGCAAAGCTTTCGCTATCATATGCCACCCTCTTGATGGATCGCTGGACAGAATATCGACAAGATTCTGATCTGTAGGAAGCTTTTTGTACATGATGTTTTGCAAGATTTCGTTGTTAATTAAACCTAGGCGGGAGGCCTGTGTCTGCATAAGCTTCGTAAGAACAACCACCTTCCGTTCAGCCTCTGAAAAATACGGAAGCAAATTTCTCGCAAATTCAAAAACACTATTGATGTACTTCGTGGAACATAAACCTTCTTCGTTTTTTTCACTTTGTCCTTCAAAAACCGTGAGACTAAAAAGCTTTTTTAGATCATCATCTGTGTTTAGAACCCTTGCTAATCGTAGAGACTGTTGTGGATCAAGCTGCGTTAAAGTAGCAATGGCTTTCCTTGCAAAATTTTTACTTCTTTGTAAATCTTTGTGGAATTTATCCGAGTAACTTCCGTAAGCTACGTAGTCTGGATTTAGAGGGGTTATTCCATCTTCTTTTTTAAATAGTGGCATTCCTTGGTATGCCATTCCGCCAATTCTTGCTCCAAGATCCATCTTGAAAGGACTACTTAAACAATAATCCAAAATCCAAGGCTCCACTCTAAAAGTAAGGGCTTTTATGAAATTTGTATAATAGCTATTTTCATCATCCTGTTCTATGTTGGAAAACAACAGGGCGTTCATCGTGACAATAATCGATCGCACTAATTCATCTCTATCCGCACCAACACGTCCCTTTTCTTTCATTTCTTTTGTCAGATGCTCTTTCCGTTGCTCTGCTGTTTTGAGACTAGGGAGATAGTTCGCTTCTGCGTTCATATTTTCGCTTTGAAACAAAATGGCATAATCCATCTCTGGTTTCATTTCTTCTATTACGCTACTATCTATGAAGGTTTTTCCAATGACAGGTATGCAAAAAAGTTCTGCTCTTTCCATATCTTGATGAAATTGCTTATCATTCCCCATTGCGGTGAGTAGCGTAATGTACTCCAGTAGAACATCTGTACGTTTTTCCATGGATTTTTTGGTAATATGTCCTGTGGCATCTAAGTTTCTTGCCGCCCTAAGTCGTCTCAAAATTTCTTTGTTTGCCGTTTCCATATCGAAAAACAACAGATACGCCCCCAATGTCATCATATCTGAATTGGGATTCAATTCACCGACCGTTTTTTTGATAAATTCGAGACCATCTTCTGTGTATTCAGTCGGCTTTTCTCTTTTCATCTTGTCTTTGCAGTACTTTAGGTGCGCTAATCCAGATAGGCCACTCATTGTCAATTCCAAATAGTGCTCATTATGGAAGAGCGATTCCGGCGATTTCGGATATTGCTTTACTGCCTCAACTTTATATAAGTTTATGCGAATGAACTTATCGTATGGGATTGTTCCGCTATAGCCTTTTGCTGTGTTATAATACTTAGTCGCCGGTTTAGTCGCCATCGCCATCTGGCAGCATTGGCAGCACGACAACACTACAATCGACGCTCCGATCAATAAGTTTCTCATACCTTTACTCCTCTTTAAAAAAACAGTTTGCACAACTATAACGCAAACATTAGACTTAGTATAACACAAAAAAAAGCCGCAGACAAGTTGTCTTTTTACTGGATTAACATTTTTTTGAATTTGTTGCTAAAAAATCACAGAAGGCTCCCAAGACTTGGGGGCTTTCATTGGGGCACGATGAGGCGAGACAAGACACCACAACCGCAACTGCTCTTTTTATGAGATTGTTGCAATAAAAAATATAAAATTTATCTTGGTTTTAGCTTGAAAAAAAGAAAAATTTATGCTATATTTTGTGGATCGCGTTAGTTCTGTTGCGATTTTTATTTTATGGAGGTATAAAAAATAATGAAACGTATTTTTATCTGTAGCGCTCTTGTGTGTGGATTGGCGTGTTACATACATATTGTAAGTGGTCTAAGCGATATGAAGAATCTGGAGGCAATGGATATTGCTAAACCAAATGTTGACCTATACGACTATTCTTCTGATAATCCAAAGGTGGTTAATCCCTTATCGCTTTGTGGGTGGCGCTTGGGATATCAAAACGAGATACAAAAGTCCGTCGCGGAAATGCAAGAAAGCGGTATATTTAGAAATACTTTTGCAAAGAAGTTTGCTAAATTTTGCGAAAGTCGCGGAAGAAGTATAGCTGATGGCGCACAAGAATTGTTACGCCAGAACAGTGCTGGAAATCGTATCAACGTTATTGGCATTCTGCGCGAATTATCCGAGTCCGACTCATGCAAATACTTCAGTAAAGATAGTAATGTCACAGGAACAATCTGCGATTTCGTAAAAAATGGCCAAATCAAAGCTGTAAACGGTGCTAAGTATGGTTTGGGTGGCTCCTTATATTATCGCGATCTATCTAAGCTTGCGCTTGGTAAAGAGTTTTTGGAAAGAATTTATAAAGTCATTGGAAATCGTAACGCTTTTGTAGAGGATTTCTACGACTATCTTTTCTCAGATCAATACAAACAGGAAATAGACGAGGAATTATTTAAGAATTCAGATTTTGTCAACTTTAATTCGGGAATCAGTTGTGTAAAAGATGCCAATACAGCGTTGGTAAAATTTTTGGGACTGAACGCCTTTTTTGCTCCTGCAAAATGTTCCCTAAATGGAATTTTGGTCGGATGCGATCGAATGGTTCAGTTTGATAAGAATTCAGGTAGACTTCGTGTTGATATTGGGAGGCTAAGTGGTGGAGGGCTAATGGGAACGTTTGCTGCCTATGATCAAATAACTCGCAAAGCAGCAGAATTTGTATTATGTTATCATCAGTACTTGTACGAAGAATTGGCTCTCCGAAAAAAATCGAGAGACGACTTTGTCCAATTTATCCTCTCTTCTTTTGTTTCCGACAATGAGGCCATGAAAGGAGTCAACGACGTCTATGAGCGTTTGTATCCAGCATATAATTTGCCTAATGAAGAAAAAATACAAGAGGGTGCTATTGTAAGCGCTTTTGAAGAAAGCCTAAAATTGCCTCGCACATCTCCAATGAAGCTTAAAATCGATGCCAGCGTGTCCGCGAAAATTACTTTCATGATCGCCCCATATATATTCGAAAGGGCAATAAAAACTATATTTGGAGTAGATATGTATGAGAAGAATACGAGGATGGATAAAAATAAAAATATTATTCTTGCTACTACATCCCATAGTTTGGTCGAACAAAAACAAAAGGAAATGGAAGAAGAGTACAATAAATGGAAAAGCGCTCATGAGCAAGAGGATGAAGGATACAATAAAATGAAGCTTTATGGCGCTTTTCGCAAAGCGGCCGAATTTGCAGATAGTAAAGATTTTATAGAAAAGTACAGACGTGCAGTGAACAATACAGCTGAGGTGCGATCTGATGCGGATTTGGTGCGATGTATGGGCGGAATGGCAGATGTAGTAAAGCGCATGGGAAACTGGAATATGATTAGATATGTTTTTGCTGTACTCAATGAAAAATTCGCTCAAAATTGGGACGAACAAAAGTTTGAAATAGCAGATCTTGTCGGAAGGTTAATGAATTGTTTTGCACAGGAAAGCGATTCCCTGAAGATTGACGTTATTCGCAAGATCTGTCTATCTTTGCTATCACAGGATCCAAACATTAGGAATGCAAAAGATATATTTGATGCATGTCTCATCAGTACCATAAACAATATTTTTGATGACGTATTTTCATTTTGCAACACTGACGGGCGCAGGTACGATGCTGGGGCTGCTGGATCTGAGGCGGCAGCAAGAACAAATGTGCTGAGAATATTGAATGGAAGATATGGTCTAATGGTTCCAGGAAATATAGAATATTCCGGATATGACGCTCCTGCCCCTCAAGAGGGACTTTTCTATAATTACCAACGTTGTGCAAATATTACTAATCCAGAGGAAACTCATAAGTTTGTAGTGCAAACATTTAAGTCCCTATTTAATGATTTTTTTACTGCAGAAGATGTAGATGAAGAGATTGCAAAGGGGACTTTTGAAGATGAATCGAGTTATCAAGATGCAGTAGTGCCAATTTTAGCAAAATACGCATTTTCTCAGGAAGTTTTAGTAGACCGACTGTTGAAAGCCCCACAGTTCTCTAAAGCCGCCAATGCCTTTATCAAGGAGAACTCATCTGGCGATGATGCTGAAATAGCTTGGGATAGTTTAGATAATCAAAAGAAAAAACAAATAGCACTTGATATGTTGGTGCATTATGGTTACGTAAAAGAGCCTACGCCTATAGCAACGAATTCATCGTCGCAATCATAGAGGTCATTGCATGACTGGCGCCAACGTGACGTTGGCTCCATTTAATTTTGCAAGCACATCTCGCATATCCTTCAGAAGGTAGCAAGTGTGCTTGCGCATGCATTACCAATGCTGAGGCGGCTCAAGCATTAAAGAAGATACTCGCATACGGTTCAGAAGCTCCAGTAAACGAGTCCAGCGTCACGCTGGTCACGCTGGTCACGCGGGCGAGTCTGCGTATCCATAATGCATAAGCATATCAATTGCTATTTGTTGTTTCTGCCGCTCATCCAGACGCCCCCAGTTTATTAAAGCATTATCGTTATGCGAGATCTCCCTAACAAAAGCCTCAGCTATGTTTTGAAAGCTGATGGATTCTACTAGCTTCTGCACCAAAACTTCCGGAGAAAATGCATTTTGAGCCAGCATTTGCACTATTGCTTCGAAAGTCCCCTCATTCCTAAAGCTATTTTCGTTCAAAAGTCCTGCCGGTAATTTTTCAAAAATTCGTTTCGCAAAATTATCAGAATTTTCTATTACTTTGAAGTAGTAGAAAAGCCCCTCCGGCTTGTTATGTTTCTCGTAACGCGTTACATGAGGGATCGTAAGACCGAATTGCCCATTTAACATCTTCAGCACATTCATTTGAGCTACAGGTTCTTCGCCATATGATCTTCTATCCTCAAGACGAAATGAAAACACATCGTTAAAAATGCCGTTTATTATATTGCTGAGGCATGCATCTAATTTATCATTTGCTTGCGTAATGCGCGGATCTCTCTCTACAAAAGCATTGCTGCACCTGACTATAGCTCTTGTCTGGGCATTATCGCAGTTGTTAAAATCCTGCGTCAGATATCCGACATTTTCGGCAATGAATTGTGATGATCTATTTTGCGAGTTAATCTCCTTATTCAAAGACTCAAAAAGATATCTAATCATGTCACCATTTCCCAAATTCAGAGTAGAGATGTGTGATATTAGATCGTATGCTTTGTTAAATACACGCAAAAAGTCAAAGCCTTTGCTATCAAGCTTGCTAACTACCTGAGCGAAAAAAGTATAAATTTCCATTGGACCAGACGTCGGAGCAGTTGTCCTGGATGACGCCAAAAACTGAGCATGCATGGTATTTCCATAGGTGCCGATTTCTTCTGGAGAAGCTGTGGTATTTACATTCATTCCCAAGGCTACTTTTATCCCATTCGCATAAATACGACCGATGGATTCGTCGGACAATCCTTGAGCTTTTCCCGATAATTTTTCAAAAATCGTGTTAATTCGCTTCATTTTATTGCCGTTGGCCACTAGAGAAGAAATATCATCTGGAGAAACATCTACGCTTTCTAGTCCAGCACGCTCATATGGGAAGTAATTTTCACTATTGATTCTGTGGGCGAAAGTGTCTCTAACTCTCTCCGAGAGGCAAAGTTCCTCGTACAGGTATTGGTGGTAACATAATATGAATTCTTCGACTGCTTTGACTTTATCCGAACCATTTTCATCGAAATAGATTTCGTTTATTAGCCCTGTGATGTCAACATAAAGCCTAAATGAATTAACGTCATACTTAACAAATTCCTCCAGTCCAGCCAAAGCTCCATTTAGAGAACAGCTATCATTGGCATAGTCAATGTTGAAAAAAGCTTTATATCCTAAAAATTTTCTCAAAGCTTGGCGGTCTTCAAGACTGCCGTCAAGGTCTGTTGTCTTTATTAAATCACCAACCAGATCGCGATCCTCATTCAAAGGATTGCATTTGTTGCCAAATTCTTCCTTTATTTTTTCTTCATATTGTGCGTTCTTATAAATGCAATTGGATAAAATCTCCACAAAAGTATTGCGAGCTACGATTGCCGCTCTAATTTTACCCAACGTGACTTCATCGACACCAATGGGATCGTTGTCATTTAGTGAAGTGACCAAATTATACGCTACACGTTCTTGGCATTTGATTTTACCATTTGCCATCAACTCCTTGATAGTTTTGGCTATGTCATCGTCGTCGCAAAATGCTCTGCAGGAATCATTGGATGACAATGCCTCAACAATATTAACGATGTTAATGCGATTTCCAAAACTGTTCTGGAGTAGAAACTGTCGCACTTTGTTTGATATATTTCTTCCGGTATGAGTCTTGAAGAATTCATCGAAGTCATTTGTAAATGTATTTGTAAATATGCGGTCTTTTTCTGGCTCGATACTTCCTTCATGCCCGATGCATTTTTGCCTCTGTTGTTGTATATTTTGTTGGTAGAATCTATGCCATCCCAATTTTGCCATGGAAGAATATTGTTGGCAATCGTCAGGTGATGGATAGCTATATATCTCAATGCCGTCCATGCTCTTCATGGCAGTCAGAGCCTCCATATCTTCCATAGCACAGACCATATGTGCATAACAAGCGACTCCCAATAGAAGAGTACTACAGGTAAAAATATTTCTCATGTCGTTTACTCCATTCGTAAAATAAAAAACCGCAACAATCTTGTGCATCCTTTCGTCAACAACAAAGCATCGCTGCATTGTAATAATAGCACATTTTTTATGTTCTTTCAAGTGCAAATTAGAAATATTCTATATTTTTTATTATTGAAGCAATTTTTATGTTTTTTGTTGAAGTAAGAATATCGAAAAATATTCCCAAAAGCTTGCTTTTTGGTTTATTCATATGTTATAATACGCGTGTGGCTTGTGATACTAAAGTATTTTTATTTAAGAGGAGTTAAGACATGAGAAAATTGTTGATGGGGGCATCGGTCATAGCGCTGTCATGTCAATGCTGCGGAATCATTGCGCATAGCGCAGATATGTCCGTTAATCTTGCAAAAAAAACACATGTTAGCAGTAGTGCGCCTGCATATAATGAGGAGTACCTTAAAAAGTGCCTAGATACACTGACTAAGAATCCTCTGGAAACAAAAGGGGAACTTTCAAATCCAGAATATCTCTCTGGTACAATCGATTGCCTCACTGCAATTGCAGCCATAAGAAAATGCAAGAAGATTTTAACGGAAAACGGAAATGCACAATATGCCGACGGCATAGATTTTCTCGAAAAACCACTGGAACCAACCTCAAGCATCAGAGAAGCAGGAGCATATCTGCTGTTTTTCGATAGAGCCAAAGTTAGCAAACGGCTAAAGGATAGACTTGTTCTTGCCCGTACTAGCGCGCCAAATCCATTGGAATCCCTGAAAATGCGCAGCAATATTCTGCTCGAATACATCCAACTAATCTGCGCTATATCACAATCTGAAGAGCTAAGAGAAAAAACTCCTCTAAAGGCAAATGAAATTTTTCTGGATGAATGCGTTCTGAATGAAATGAAACCGGATATGAAACTTGCCATTAGATATCGACAAAAGAACAAAGAAACTTTTGATGCTCATATGATCCAGTGTGGATCGGTGGGGGCAAGCGAAGATTGCGTGGTACGAGCCGTTGATATCATGGTGAACGCTCTATTGTATTCCAATGTAACCGAAGATAATAGCAGCGGTGATTATGAACGATTCGTTAGATCGTTCCCCACAATTGGAATGAAGCCGTGGATTTTGGACTACTGTCGCGGCGCCTTTAAGATTGGCATAGGAACGAGAGTCGCCGTTCTGACGCTTCCGGGGAATTCAAATGAAAATGAGGTTCAAAAAAGCAAAGATTTCGCAAAATTGGCGGTAAGCACCTTCAGGGATAAGGCGGGGGATAGAAATAAAGATAAGACTTTTGATCCATTGCAAGCTCTGAGACTCATGAGACATCTCGGAGACAATGATCTAAAAAAACTCCTGGCGCTAACAAAGTTTGATGGAAAATATTGCGATTCCTCCAATTACAATCAGGATTTTTTTGCTTTTGCAGAGTTGATGAGCATATATCTCGGCGATAAATTTCCAGCAGCTTTTGCAACACTTCTGGAGAATTCATATATAATATCGTTTGATGCCGAGGTTGCCGAGAGATTCAAAACGCTTTGTTGTCATTCTCCACAACTGCGAACCATAATGATGCGTCATCTGTTGGGAAGAATGGCCGCCACCATCAAACATCCATTTTTGTTGTTTTTGGCAAATGGACAACCGAAAGCTCTGCTGAACATTATGAGCAGAGCGGACTTTCAAGGAGCAGATGAAGATTTTTTGTTTGATTTTTTGGTGAAGACCTGCTGTTTTTCTATGGATTCTCAGCTCGATGGAAATGAACTAATAATGGATGTTATTACCAAAAGCACAGGAAATAAATTTAGTCCAGAGTTCGCCAAAAGATTAATAGATTCAGACGCTTTCTGCGCTCTACCGGAACTCATGGGATTCATAGATGGCATTGAACAAGATCCAACCGCAATAGAAGTTGTAACAAATGCGCTGCTAAATAGAGCGAAAAAACCTAGAATTGGCTACAACGTTATGATGGCTCTTTCGAATCTATACACATCTTTGAACGCTCAAGTTTCAGCTGAAGTCACAACTAGAGTCATAAACGATCTAATTTCACTTGGAGATACTCTGAAATACATGAATTATATGTTAGCCGATACGCTGGTTGATAAAGGAGGGCGTTTTACTTTTGAACAAATGGATTTCTTGATTAAACACATCAGCGATTCCCGCGTGGGAACTCTCATACAAAAGACTGATTTTAGTGATGATAGCCAGACAAGAATCCAGGAACAGCTAATGATTTTTAATAGGGATTATCTGATTGACGATGGAAGCAATCTACTGTCTGAAAAAAGACCGAGAATTCTACTGGCGTTGGCGGACAAACAAACCAATCGCAAGCTAGAGCCGAAGTTCAGCTGCAAGTTAATTGGAACACTTTATCCGGAAGAAATTACCGCGGCAAGAGAATTATGGGATCTGCAAAATCCAGACGTTGTTCTAGCCTGCATAGCCGCAAACGACGAGGCGTCAGCCAACGCGACGTTGGATCCGCATTCAGGAGATGCTGTAACAACCGTCACATCTGCATGTGATGTAATTACTTCAACGTTGCAGGCACATCTTCCCTACATTCCGGAAGATGAAGAAAACTGGGGCAGTGTTACGCCGGAAATTCCACTTATGTTGACTGGTTTTTTGGGGGCGAAAAACTTTTGCGACGATAGTGGTGATGTCGGCAGTGTTTCTCTTCCGGACTGGGCAAAGGGAATATTGGGGACGTTGCCTCCGTCTAGTCAGCCACAGTCATCATCATCTTCTAGTTCCTCGAGTAGTGACATTGGCGAATGGGAAACAAGTGCATGGGAATATGGTTTCGAAGAAGAAAGTCATGAGGAAGATGTAGATCCAGATTTAGGCAGAACTCCTCCACCGGACTTTCCGGCTGTTTCCGAGAGATTTCCTTCTCCACCGCCGTATTCTGGCATTTCTGATTCTCCTCCGCCAGCATCTCCGCCCGCGGCCTATTCATTTTCTAGTTCCTCAAGTAGTGGTTCTTCGGCGAGTTCTGCAGGATTTCCTCCACTATATGCTCCGCATTCGTCTCTTGGTGGAATCGAAGCCGGGATTTCCTCCTCCTCCTCTTCTCAATCGGAAGAAAACGCAGATTCGAACTCTGCTGAAGACAATGAACGCTGGTATGAATTTTGCAGTGCGTTCCAAAATCATTACATATCCGGAACATATTTTGCTAGTTCTGGCGAGAGAGTGAAGATATTGGCAAGGCCGTTTTGTGTCTCCGAAAGGCCGTTTTTGGTTCCAACTGAAGCAGAGCTAGCATTGAAGATAGCGCTTGCATCCACAACAACAGGTGATAGCAAAGCAGAAAACGAATCCAGCGTCACGCTGGCCACTGTTAGCGTTTACCAACTTATGGAGCAGGAAAGAGCCTATTGGTTGAATCCATTGCGCAAAAAATAGAAGATGTTTGGGAGCTCTGTTTTTCGGTTTGCAAATAGCTTCCATAAAAAAAATGAAAAAAATTTAAAAAAGCACTTGACTTCTTAAGGCGACTCCATTATACATGGGGTACTTGTTTTTAGGATGTGTGCCATGCTCAAGAGAGCAAACAAAAATCATTGCGCTTCTTTCGAATCCAAAATGGTCGTCGGATATTTTGGGAAAGATGAAGCCATGGTGTGCGCACATAACGGCTCAAGTGCACAGCCAATGGTAAGCGCTCATTGCTGCGGCATTTCGCGCTACTATATTCGAACTATTTTGGCCTAGCAAGCCAATATAATTACTTTTTTACTTACAATTTGTTTCGATGTTTCGTGTTTGATATGAGCATTTTTATTTTTTAATGTTTCATGTTGAGTGCAAACAATTTTTTATTGGAGCTTCTGTCAAAGGCTCTAGGTTATTTATTTTATGGAGAACGATATGTTATACAATTTTAAGAAATTTACATGCGAGATAGCATGTTCTATGGTCGATAAGGTTAAAGCTATGCTCTGCATACTAATGTGCGTGGTGTGCATGAATGCAGTATGCATGCAAGCTTTTATAGATGAAGCGAACCAAGTGTTAGCTGGCCATGAAAAATACAATATGGTAAATCTTCTAAGGAAGTGTAGACGAGATAATGGTGGACAAGCGCTAACAGATGAGAATGCCACGAGAAAGCTTTTAAAGGCTGTTTTTCTTCCGGCTGCCCGAAATCGCGTAGGTTTCACCAAAGTGGAAGTAGATATGCTGGATGACATGAGAAATTCATTCCTGCAACACGTTGAGTATCACTTTCCTGGAACAGTGGTACAAGGCAAAACACGTTTTTTAGATGCAGATTTTGGAACTGTTTTTAACGCATTTGTGGCTAGCAAGAAATTCGGTTTTCTCGATGGAGGAAATGGTCCCACTGTTGTTACTAGCGATACGGAAAATCGTGATACTGGAGGATACAAAGCTGCTAGCTGGAAGAGTGCTTTTTCATCTGTGAGACGTCGCTCAACAGGAAAAGATACTCCTGTACGTGAAGTTAACCGCGTGGTGTTTTTCTTCAATCCTGTTAAATGCATAACCTACAGAAAAGCTGTAAACGCGGCTGTACGAGTAGGTATGGCAAAAACTACGCAGGCAGCTATGGAAGAAGCTATGATGGCAACTATGCACGCATGGAAAGTAACTGCAAATGCTGCAGTTGTTGCAGACACCGTTGTCAAAGCTGTAACTGCGGCGATACAAATGAATACACAAATAGCAAAGGAAGCTGCTATGCGAGCAGTTATGGAATCGCATTTTTGCGGCGGTACTTTCTATCCTGATGTTGATTAACTTTATGGCATTTTTGCTATATATATGATGCTGAATTAGCGAGTTGCAGGATTTTTAAAAGATCCTGCATTTTCAAATATAAAAACACATTTCTTAATTATACCAGTTGCCATTATCATCTTTTATGTCTAAACTCTTCTTAGACGGTAGAAATAGTTGTTTTTTAATAAGAGGAGTGGATTTTCACATGGGTATCACAAAATTTTTTGTTAGTATTATTTGTTGCTTTGCATGTATTGAGGTAATAGGCGGTAATATGAATCTTCCAACCATAGCATTTTCCAAAAAAGAAGGAGTTGCTTTATCGGCATATCACAAACAAATGGCAGATCCAGCTATGGGATTTAAATACTTTATGCCAAGGTCCAAAAATGAACTGCTTTCATTGTATAATCTATATATATCGGGAGAGATAAAGAGTCGACGCGGTGTGCCAGTTGCCGAAGCTTTGTGGGGCAATATTGTTGACAACGTGGATGCGGAGTTTTCTTTCAGATGTGAGGACAACGATAAATCTATCATAGATGATTACCTGTCGTATTTTAGTGATTTCATAAAAATCGTAGATGAATTTCATGATCAGTCTTTTTTGGAAGTTTTACATCATAGAGGTAGATGCAATCTAGGAAAATCATTGGCGTTGTTTGTTATATCTTCTGAAGATTATCTAGAGGAGTCTAATTTAGCGCGGGAGTTCACTTATCTTCCGTACATGGTTAGCGAAATCGATAAAATCTTAAATGCAAGTCGTAGTTTTCAGGATATTAAGCTGGCAGAGTTCTACAGAACGCATTATTTGACGGATGAATTTCGTAATTCTCCCAAATATCAGGAAATGTATAATGCAATAGCAAAAACTTTTGAGAAGGGCGTTTCTTTGGCTGGTTTTCTTCCGAAAAAATAGCCAACGTGACGATCCTTGCGGGACATGTGTTTTCTGCTTTGCTACCTTTCCATAGAGAGTTTTTTTGCAAAATATGGTTCAAATGCTTCATCAAAAGATAAAGAAAACAGTAGCTTCAAATCTGAAACGTATTGAAAAACTCAAAGAATGAGGAACGACAGCAATAAGCCATCGTTTCCATTCTTTTTCACAAGTTTCTAATCCATATGTCAATTGAGCATTTTTTTCTGTCACGACAAAGAAAGCGTCTATGACGATTAAAGCTACACCTTTCTTCTCTGAAGCTTATCCATTTTATCAATAGCCGGTTAAAATCCCTGTTTTTCAGCTTTCGAAAACCATTTAAACGCCTTTTTAAAATTCATCATCACAACTGCATCACTCAAATACATATTCCCAAGATTGTATTGGGCCATAGCAATACCTTGCTTCGCAGCTCTCAAATACCATTTATATGCTTTCTTAAAATTCCGTTCGACGCCTTGCCCCCACTCATACTTGTAACCAACGTTATATTGAGCTTCAGCAAGGCCTTGCTCTGCCGCTTTCAAAATCCATTCAAATGCCAACTCTGAATCCTGCTCTACACCTAAACCATTTTCATACATAGCTCCGAGACCATTTTGTCCTTCGGCAAACCCATTCTTTGCAGTTTTAAAAAACAACAGAAAGGTTTTTCCCAAATCTTGGTCATGATATTTCCCCAAATCAAGCCCATCATATAATTCACGCATATGCATAAATCCAAGCATGTATTGAGCTTTTGCAAGACCTTTATCGGCAGCTTTCAAAAACCATTCAAATGCTTGCTCGAAGTTTCGATCTCTATAATAAATGTTTCCAAAATCGTATTGGAGTTGAGCAAGTTTTTGATCCATAGCCTTCAAATCCAATCCACAGTTATGATCTCTACAAGCAGAACTTGATGAAGAGGACGACGATGA
The DNA here is from genome assembly GCA_025998595.1 of Alphaproteobacteria bacterium. The sequence goes on from BNWE01000010.1 coordinate 16,546, forward strand.
TGATGCCGCGGCATCAAATGTTTTACTATTCTCCCCATGTGTAGAAAGTTCCATTGCTTCTGCACCAATAACGCCTATACACGAAAGCACAAAAGCAAATACTCTGTGACTGGCTTTTTTTATCATTTTATACTCCATTTAACAATACTTAACAAAGAAATCGTCAAAGATTAACATGACAAACAAACGATTGTTAACATAAAAACAAACATATTTTGTTTTTTGTCAGGCTCAGCAAAAAAGCACATTTTTAACAGCTCATCTCATGCAAAAACATGCCTTTGCCGACAACTTTCATCAATAATTAAACGACAAGAAGCTAAGCTCAACCATTTTAGGAAATTCTTTCAATGTGTCAATGGCTGGCTGATATCCTTTTTCGGCAGCTTCCGAACACAGCTCATACGCTTTCATAAAATCCGCTTCTACCACATTATTATTTCTATCACAATACACTTTGCAAAGAACGTGCAGAGCCATAGGATCACCTTGATCGGCAGCTCTCGAAAGCAAATCAAATGCCTTCTCCAAATTCTGTTGAACACCTTGACCGCGATAATACATATAAGCAACATTGTATAGAGCTCTTGCATTATTTTGCGCAGCAACCTTTAAATACCATTCAAATGTTTTTGCCAGATCTTTTGGCACTCCTTTTCCAAGGCTATAGATGTCACCAAGGTTGCATTGAGCCTTGACATGACCTTGCATGGCAGCCTTCGTATAAAACTCGACTGCTTTTGCTTGATCTTTTTCCATTTCGTACATACAACCAAGCATGAATTGAGCCGCTGCATGATCTTGCGCAGCAGCTTGCTCATACAGTTCGAGCGCCTTTTTCAAATTCTGTTTTACATGGATACCACCAAAATACACATTTCCAAGCTCATATTGAGCATCTACATCTCCTTGCTTCGCAGCTTTCGAAAACATTTCAATGGCTATCGCTGTGTCTTGTTCTACACAGTCGTTACCATTCAAATACATACAACCAAGCATGAATTGAGCCTCTGCATGATCTTGCGCAGCAGCTTGCTCATACAATTCGAACGCCTTTTTCAAATTCTGTTTTACATGGATGCCATCAAAATACACATTTCCAAGCTCAAATTGAGCCTCTGCATCTCCTTGCTTCGCAGCTTTCGAAAACATTTCAATGGCCATCGCTGTATTTTGTTTTACACAGTCGTTACCATCCAAATACATGCGCCCAAGCCTAAGTTGAGCATCCGGATAATCTTGTAAAGCAGCTCGCGAATACAATTCAAATGCTTTCTTTAAATTCTGTTCTACATATTTACCATTAAGATACATATCGCCAAGATTACCTAGAGATGGAGCATCCTCCTCATTTTTAATAGCTTCCGAATATAAATCAAATGCTTTCTTTAAATCCCGTGGCACATGTAGCCCGATATGGTACATACCTCCAAGAGCTCCTTGAGCCATGCTAAAATTATGTTCGACGGCCTTTGAATACCATTCAAACGCTTTCCCGAAATCTTTTTGCACATATCGACCATTATAGTACATAAAACCAAGATTATATTGAGCTTCAGGTATTTCGAGCTCTGCGGCTTTCAAATAGCATTCAAATGCTCCCTTATAGTCTCCATGCTGAGAACATTTTACGCCAGATTTATATGCTTTTATGCTTTCATCCATTCTGCGCTTTCGTTCTCCTTCCTCCCTTTTTTGCGCTTTTCTTTGCTCTTCTCTTTCATGATCTATTCTGTCTTGCTCCTCTTTCTTTTGGCGTGCTTCATCTTCTTTCTCTTTTCTTTTTTTCTCCTTTTGTTCTTTCCTTACTTTGCCAAGCTCCGCAGCTTCTGCCGCGAGCCTAAGTTTTTCCTTTCGCTCCGCTTCAGCAACAACTCTGGCAGCTTCCTCGCGAACTCTTTCTGCCTCCATTTCCGCCAGAGTCCATAGAGTTATTCTTATATCTTGATGAAAAATATACGGCGCTTTATTACTTCTTTCGCGCACTCCTACTCTTATACCGTGCATATGGTTTTTTTCTAAAAAACTTATAATTTTATTAGATTCCGTAGGAACCTGCTCTTTGTCTGCACTTGTAACTCTAATATCAAGACCATTAGGCCCTAACGGATAAACTCCGCCACCTTTGCCATTATTGTAGTATGCCGCAAATTCCGGTACGGAAATCATTGCGTCAGAGGACATCACGCCCACACATGAGAATATTGCCATCAACATACTATTACTGATTTTTATCGCCATTTTACACTCCATTTATAATATTAACCAAAATTACGAAACGATAACACAATGAAAAACTGTTGTCAATACATTAGGAGACACTCTAGGTCGCTCGTTATTCTATCCGACGTTCCATACATTTGCTTATAAAATTTTCACAAAATTCATATTTTTGTAACAAAATTCATATATTCTTATCGTGTATGGTCAGGAGATTGATATGAACATTTCGAAGTTTTTTTTCAAGGGAAGAGCCTTTTTTTTAGCGCTTATAGTTTTATTTGCGCTAATGATTGGAATCATGTTCATGGAAAAAACCAAAGACATAGTTGGTCTCATTCCAAGATTTAGAGGAGAAGTGTCGATCGGCAATGGATTTATTATTACCCATACAAAGGACGAGCAGCCACTCATAATAAAAAAAGACGATCCACTGATTGGACAACAATTGAGATTTTTAGGAACGGTAAAATCTGTATTTTCAGATACGATCACTGATTTGTGCAATGGTAACGATATCATAGTTGAAGTTGGCTCATATTTTGGCTATAATTCAATACTTTTGGGCAAAAAACTAAAAAAAGAAGGTAAAATCTATTGCCTAGAGCCAAATCCATCAATATTCTCATGTCTTAGGAAAAACATTGTTATCAACGATCTGGAATCACTTTGTAAGCTGAAGAATATCGCCATTTCGAGCGCTAGTGGAACCTGCAACATAGAAGATTATTTCTCGATTTCAAAGCTGCCAAATGGTAAGTACACAAAACCACCACTAATAAAAGTCGACTGCAACACTCTGGACGATGAAATGAAAGATGAAACGAAAGCGATCAATCTTCTAACGATCGATGTCCCAGGTCTTGAATTTCTAATTCTGGATGGCGCCTCAAAAATACTGGAACACAAGAATATCAAGGTGGTCTTCATGTTTGACAAAAAAGAATCTTCGAAAAACACAGACGTAAAAACCGAACTAAATGATTTGCATGCTCTTGGATTTAAGTTTTACCTTTCCAAAGGGAAAAACGACATATCCCCCATAACAATCGATGAAATAATGGAGTTAAAAACCGCTGTTCTCGTCATCTCCAGGAAACAGTTATAAATGATTGCATCACAGGCATTTTCTCACGCTGAGGCAACTTCTCACACGCGCGTTTCAGAAAGGCAATAAACGCAACCACCGTCACGCTGGCACTTTGAAGCAAGAGCTTGTGTGTGATATAAATAAGGTACGTTTTTTATTATCTTCGTAGAGGTTTGCGTTGAAAGTAAGTATATGCTCAGGAGGAACTGGCGGCCATATGTTTCCGGCATGTGCGCTGTTTAATACGCTGAAGGAAAGCGGTCATGCAGTATCCATGATCACTGATACGCGAGGCGATGTCTTCTGCAAAGGCATACAAAGCAAGGTAATTGTAAAAACCATAAGGATATCGCGGACAAGAGCTGTCTACGCGGCCATTGGATTTATACGCATGTTCTGGAAATTTATGAGAATGTGGTTTAGGGATTCTCCAGACGTAATCGTTGGATTCGGCGGAATGTTCACCGTAATACCGGTTCTTGTAGCCAAATGTCTCGGATCGAAAGTGATTATATATGAGCAAAATTCAATTTTGGGAAAAGCTAATCGGCTATTATCGTATTTCTCCAACTCAAACACATCATTTTTTGATTTGGGAAATGGCTGGAAATGTGTTCCATCCCCCGTCAGAGATGAGTTCGTAAAACTTAAGGATGCCCCGTACACCTGCGACGAGGGAATAAGAATTGTTGTGATAGGAGGAAGTCAGGGAGCGCGCTCATTTTCCGACATTATTCCCACGGCTCTGGAAAAACTGCCGCCGGATCAAAGAAAAAATATAGAAATAGTTCAGCAGGTTAGCGACGAAACACGCCTAAATCTAGAGGGACGTTATCGCGAATTGGGCGTAAAATTCACTCTGATGGCGTTTGTCAATAACATAGCGGAGGAAATGTCCAATTCTCAGCTGGTGATATGCAGATCCGGAGCATCTACACTTGCGGAATTGTCTACCATTGGACGTCCGGCAATTCTGATCCCGTATCCACGTGCCACGGACAATCATCAGGCTTTCAACGCTGCATATTATGTGAGAAGGCAGGCTGCTTGGATGGTGGAAGAAAAAGATGGAATAATAGAAAAATTATCTTCGATAATTAGTGAAGTTTTAGCTGATCGGGAATTGCTAAAACTTGCGGCATCAAATATGCTTAATAGCTCGATGAGTGACTCCAGGAATTCATTTGTCAATCTTATCGAGTCGGTTTGTAGTTGATTTACGTATATTGTTCCAAGTAGAGGTGCGCTATGAAAAGATTTCCTATTGAGTCTGGAGTTATTCATTTTGTCGGCATTGGTGGCATTGGCATGAGTGGTATCGCAGATATTCTCGTGAACCTTGGATATCGGGTAAGCGGAAGCGATTTGAAAGAAAACGCCATGACCGCAAGACTGTCCAGAAAAGGCGTGAAAATCATGACCGGGCATCTGGAAGACAATGTTCGCGATGCATCAGTTGTGGTTATATCTTCGGCAATTTCCAAAGATAATCCAGAAATACTAGAGGCTCGCCGCCTGCATATTCCGGTCATCAGAAGAGCGGAAATGCTGGCCGAGTTGATGAAAATGAAGATATCCGTAGCTGTTGCCGGTACCCATGGAAAAACAACAACCACATCTCTTGTGGCTGCAATTTTAGAGCAGGCCAGTCTGGATCCAACCGTGGTAAACGGCGGGGTCATAAACGCCTACAACAGCAATGCAAGATTGGGATCCGGAGATTACATAGTGGTTGAAGCTGATGAATCAGATGGATCCTTTACAAAACTAATGTCCACAGTTGCCGTTGTCACCAACATAAACTTTGACCACACAGATAATTTTGAAAATTTCGATGAACTGAGAGGTATGTTCGAGAAATTCGTTGGAAATATACCGTTTTATGGAGCGGCTGTATTATGTGTGGCTCATCCGGAAGTAAGAAAAATCTCGGAATCCATAGTTGATCGTCGCATAATCAAGTACGGTTTTGAAAGCGATGCAGATGTATCGTGTGCAAATGTTGTGCTATCGTCGCAGGGAGCGGAATTCGACGTTGTTTTCTCCACCAGCATCAGCGATAGATATGGCGTAAATGGCGGCTGGAAAGGAGTCCGTCTTCCGATGTTTGGAAGACACAACGTTCAGAACGCTCTGGCAGCCATATCAGTGGGACTGGAGTTTGGAATATCCGAAGAAAATATGAGAATGGCGCTAGGATCGTTCATGGGAGTAAAACGACGATTTACTCGAGTAGCTGAAGTGGATGGAGTTGTCATAATTGATGACTATGCCCATCATCCGGTTGAGATAGGAGCGGTTCTTACTGCCGCCAAGAGTGTCTGTACCGGAAAAATATACGCCGTCATGCAGCCGCATAGATATACCAGATTGACGACGTTCCTTCCTGAGTTTGCAAAGGTGCTCGAATTGAGTGACACCGTATTCATCGCTCCAGTTTATTCTGCCGGAGAGCAATACAAAGACATAGATCATTTTTCACTTCTGAAAGAGCTCAAGGAAAACAATGTGGTAAGAGCAGAATTTGTTCAAGATGTTTGGGAGCTGAAAGACAAGATTTCCCCAATGTTAAACCAACGTGACGCTGGATCCGACCAATGTGACATTGGATCCGATAATAATGAAACGCATGTGTTGCAAGCACCACTGGATATAGGAAGGTTGTGCGAGAGATCAAGTGAAGATTTTGTAATCTTTCTCGGAGCCGGAGACATAACCCAGTGGGCTTATACGTTTGCAGATATTATGAAGGACTAAAAAATGTCTGTTTTTGATGGCTTTCCACCGGTAAGAGGGATTTTGCAGGAAAAGGTCGATTTAGCCAAGAAATCGCGGTTTGGCGTTGGTGGTTCCGCTGAAATTCTTTTTACGCCGGAAGATGTGGATGACCTCGTATTTTTTCTCCGAAATATTCCGGAAGGCTATCCCATCACCATACTCGGAGCCATGTCCAACGTATTGATACGCAGCGGTGGCATAGATGGCATAGTGATAATGCTGGGAAATTGGTTTAAAAAAATATTTGTGGAAGATGGTATACTGGAAGTGGGCGCCGCCGTAAATTGCAGTGAGTTGTCCACAGTTGCAACTGATTCCGAACTGGGAGGCCTCGAGTTTCTCATGGGACTTCCGGGATCAGTTGGAGGAGCGCTAAAGATGAATGCTGGTTGCTATGGCTCGGAGATCTCGGATGCGCTTGTGGAATTCGAAGCGGTATCAACAGACGGGAGAATAAAGTGGTTCAAAGCTTCGGAAGTGGATTTCGGCTACAGAACTTCCGGAATTTCCGACGATGTCATTATCACAAGAGCTTGGTTTCGCGGTCTTCAGGATGTTGATTATGTCATATCAAAAAGAAACAACGAGATAATTAAAAAACGCATGGATAGTCAGCCACTCAACAAAAGATCGTGTGGATCAACGTTTAAAAATCCGGAAGGAAAAAAGGCATGGGAGCTCATCAACGCCGTCGGTTGTCGCGGCATGAGAGTCGGTGGAGCAGTCGTATCGGAAAAGCATTGCAATTTTATAATAAATGATGGAAGTGCGACTCCCGAAGATATAGAATGTCTTGGCATCAATGTCATCGATAAGGTTCAGCAGATGACCGGCATAAAACTAGAGTGGGAAGTTATTCGTCTTGGTAGGCAGTAGAGGAAGGTAGCGATGGGAAGAAATATAAAAAAGGTTTGCATTCTGAAGGGAGGCGACTCATTTGAGCGCGATATTTCTATCTTGGGTGCCACCGGATGCGTAAAAGCGGCCAAGGAGCTTGGCTATGATGTGTGCGATTTTGATTTTACCGGCGATATTGCCGCTTTGATCTCCCACATAAAATGGGAAATGCCCGATTGTGTATTCAATGCTCTCCATGGTGGCAGCGGAGAAAATGGCAATGTGCAATCTCTGTTGAATTTTTTAAAAGTACCCTATAGCCATTCTGGAGTTCTGGCCTCGTCGTTGGCAATGAATAAATATGTTTCTTGTATATTATTCGGTAATAGCGGAATTCGCGTTCCCCGAAGCAAACTTGAGAAATGGGGGGATTTCGTCAAAAAACCGGATTTTTTATGTCCATTTGTGGTGAAACCTGTTGATTCTGGATCTTCAGAAGGCGTCTACATTATCAATAATTATTCGGAACTATCAAATATAAAATGGACGTATGGCAACATGGTTTTAGTGTCGGAATATATACCAGGACTTGAATTAACGACTGCTGTATTGAATGATGAATCACTGGAAGTAACCAATATCGTTCCGACATCAGGATTTTATGACTACAAAAACAAGTATACAGACGGTGGTGCTGTTCATGAGATTCCGGCAAATATTCCTGATTTTATAAGACATGAGGCCATGACTTCCGCTCTAAAGGCTCATAAATTACTCGGATGCAGATGCACTTCCCGTTCTGATTTTCGCTACAATGATGTAACTAAGGAGTTGTTTCTGTTGGAAGTAAACACGCAACCGGGGCTAACTACGCTTTCTCTTCTGCCGGAACAGGCGAAATTTGTTGGCATTTCATTTAATAAGCTTATACAATATATGATTGAGCAATCGACCTGTGATAAGTAAATGTTTGGTCTCGTTACAGCATGATATAATAGCAGAGGTTAGACACGAAAGTTTTAAATGGATTGACGCCTTTTGGATTTGTTGCTAAAAAATTACAGAAGTACCCAAAAACTTTGGGCCTTTCATCGGGGCATGATGAGGCGAGCCCAAATAGTTTCTTAACTAATCCTAATCATTGAATATTTCCACTGCTTCGTATCCAAAATTAGTATGACGAACAAGCAACGTTAGAGGGGAACCATGTTCTATGTTTCCAATGGAATGTTTTTTCAGCAAATTGGAATGCACGAAAACATCTTCTCCAGTAGGCATTATGGCAAAGCCAAATCCCTTTGCAGGATTAAACCACTTCATAACTACTGTCACTTTTTCTGGTTTTTTATCCTCGATCTCGTATTTATTTAAATGTAGTATTTCCACAACGTTAGTCACCTGGTATCCCTTGCCGGCTTTAGTTATGTCGCAGATTATCACATCATCGTTATTGAGTCTCTTTATTCCACATTGGTCCATAATAGAAAAATGAAGGAATACATCCTCGGATACGCCACCAACTTCAACAAAACCATATCCTTTAAATTGGTTAAACCATTTGATTTTTCCTGTGACCCTCAATGGCTTATTTTCATCACTATCTACAATCATAAAACTACCTCTAACAATGATCTTACGCCCCCAACAAATAACTAACAAGCAGTTGCAACACAAACCATGTATGGACTCTCAAAAATACGAATATACAATAAGTATCTACACCTATTAGTAAAAAGTCATATATTTGATGAAAAATTAGACCTATTGCATAAGTCGATTTTTGAAGCTGATAATCAGGGCTTCCAGACGGCTTTTGCAACAGCTCTATTATATTCCAATCACACTCCGTGTTACTCATATTATCATGATATAATATCCTTTTTAACAAAAAGTTAAATTTGCAAAGATATTCTTGTAAATGTTCAAACAGATATGAGACGGCTCAAAAACCAAGCGACTATATATTTTTAATTGCAAAGAAAGTGAAAAAGTCTCCAAAATATGTGAAGTATTTTAAATTAACCTTAAGGAGACCGATATGCACAATCTGCGAAGCAATGATCTTAGACCGAATTGCTGAATTAATACAGAGGAAAACGATCTTATTAATCAGATCAAGGCTCTAATAGAAGACTGTGAAAGGCTGAAAGATATGGTTGGCGAGAAGGCAGCACAAAAAGATCTTGGTATATCGCGAGCGACGTATTATCTCCGCAGGAAGGTTCTGGCGAGCATGTTGCAGGAAACGTGGACGCCATCTTCTAAACGGCCAAAGCATACTCGTATTCGCTGCTGGGAAGAGCATCAGAGAGGATTGGTGCTGAAGATTCGCCGAGAGAATCCGACATACGGCAAGCGGAAAATCGCCATGATTTTGAGGCGTGAGCATGGTCAAACCATGAGCGAAAGCACTGTCGGACGCATCCTGAATCTCTTGATGAAGAGCGACTTTGTAACGAAATCGATATCGGCTCCTCCCAAGAAAAAAGGCCGGAAGTTCAATGGGCATGCGCAGCCATGGACTTTCAAGCGATACGAGCACATGGTGCTTGGCGAGCGTGTCCAGATAGATCACATGACTGTCATAAAAAATGGATTAGAAATCAAGGAGTTCCACGCTTGGGAGCGAAAATCGAAACATCTATCTATAGGTATTTTTTCATCAGCAACCAGCACAGACGCGCGCAGTTTCTTGCTGGAATTTATAATAAATGCACCTTTCGAAATTTTGTCAGTTCAGGTGGATGGCACGGCCGTTTCATAAAATTTTAAATAATTCTTTTTGTTGATATTTCAAGCAATTCACTTGATCTATCATAGGACTCAAAGTGCATTAAATCGTAAAAAACATAGCGCTTGATCGTTTTTTCTGCCA
>BNWE01000011.1 GCA_025998595.1 Alphaproteobacteria bacterium
GTATTCGGACTTATGTTATATTTCGACGCCAATTTCGCTATACTCTCTGTGCTCTGCTGTATCTCTAAACGAACTGCCTCCGTCGTGCGGGCGCTCCTGTGTAAAATTTGTCCCATAGTACCTCCTTAAATCCCTCGTATCCAACCTCTGCTATTATATCATGATGTGACGGGACCAAACATGTATAGAACCACAACTCCTAGCTTTATTCATCCTAAAGAATTCGGACGATATTTTTTAAAATATTTTCAAAAAAGGACTTGCAAAGATCGTCCTTTTCGCATATACATACGGCGTGGTCTAGTTATATAGTAAAAAAATGGAGAAAAAAAATGAAGGGAATTTTACTAGCAGGTCTATTGGCGTTTTTAGCAAGCAATGATTGTTGTGCAGCGCCGTCTAATCAGGAGTTCATAAATGAGGTGACTTCTTGCGCGGCAGATATGTGTGTAATAAATTATGGCACGATAGGAAAATATACATTGTTGTCAGCGCAATGCAGCACTATAGTGAGGGTGACAATGGAGAAGCACGATTTGTCAGAGGCGCAGATGGATGTGTTGCTGAATGGCAATGGCGAAATGAGCCTTTCCGAAATACTCATCTCAAAAAATTGTGAAGAACTACTGAATGATGCTATTTATGAAAAAGAAACTGAAAATTACTCAGAGAATCTTGCTGAGATTATTTCTAAAAGTAATATATCAGCAAAAGAGGCTGTAGCTCAGTTGGCGACACGTGGAATTTTTGAACCAGTTAAGCAAGTTATAAGTTCAAGATCAAAGTCAATCATGGATTATACCCGCTTTGGCCGTAGAAGAACTACTTCACCGACAGCCGTTACTTCAAATCTTGTTATGGCACATCCTTCTATTTCATATTCGACGATGCCGCGGTCTGGACTGGAAGAATATCTTCTTCCTCCTGGAGCACTATTTGGAAATGTCGTAAGAGTTGGTGGTGGTGCAACTTTGATAATAGCTCGCAAAACTATAGGAGACGGTAGCTGCGGATACAGAGCAATAGATCCCAAGAAAGAGCGTGCCAACGATGAAAGACATGTATTTGCGGATGCTCTTAGCAGGCAAGAGCAGATACAAGAGTTACTTAATCATCTCGACGATAGAAATGTAAGAGCTCTCATAGCTCCAGAAGCAGGATCAAACCTCCCCTCTGGAATCACAGGAAGTGCGGAGTATAGGGCTTATCTGGATGCAGAAAGGCCACTCACAGTAGACAAAAGTTTGTTTTTTGCGGAAATTAACGAGTTTTTGGCAGTGGTAGGATTGCCGAGAGCTGATAGTTGTCCTGATTTGGAAGAAAGAGCTCATAACATTCCTGTGGAACTGCGAAGCGATTTCGATGTTTTGTTTGAAAGGTGCAAAAACAAACAGGCCGAGATAGACAATATGGATCGAGAGTTTTTTAGAAGTGGAAAGGTAGTTGGAAGTTATCTGCGATTTATTAAAACCAACAATGAAGATGCTGACCTTCAGGAACACACTGGTCCTGATAATCGACCAACTGGAGTATTAGATGCCATAGCTTACTTGCAGGGAATCAATCTATGTATTGTTGCCGAAACGTCTTTTATAGGAATTGATGGCGCTCAACGTAATGCCGGTAAGATTTTGCATGAATATAGACATCCTAATCCCAATGGAAGAACTGCTACCAAGCCAAATGGGAAGACTGTTTTTATAATATATAGACCTGGACACTTCTCCCAAGCTGAAGAAATAGTTATTGGACAATAAACCGCTAAACTCGTTTGCAAACACCAGAAGCCGATGTAAAAATCGGCTTCTTGATTTGAGGAATAGAACTGATGAATTTAGCTTGCGATAAATTCTTGTCTTTTAGGCTTAATGGGACTGCGTGGTAGTCAAACATCACCATTCCCATACCTTCGTCTGGAATCACTCGTCGTCTTCACTGTCTCTATTATATCTTGATGTGACGAGAGCAAACATTTTTGATTTGTCGCTTAATTTATTGTTGTTCGGCTTGATATTTCTTCTATATCCTGCTATATAAGCAATCAGGTGTTTTTATTTGGACTACCTAATGTGAAAATTATAAAATTATTAATCACCTGCATGTTGTTATCGTTTGAATGCAAATGCGTTACTATTGTAAATACACTAAAGGAATTGAGTGTTATTTCATCACCATCTGGTTTTGAAGATGATATGCGCAATCTTCTAATAAAAAAATGGAAAAATTTATGCAAAGAAAGCAAGGTAGACCATCTGGGAAATGTTTTTTTTGGTGTGAATTGCCAGTTATGTGACAAAAGCAAGCCCATTGTTGTTATTGCTGTCCACATGGATGAAGTTGGGTTAATAGTAAAATCAATAACAGACGATGGCTTTATAAAATTTGAACCATTAGGTGGGTGGTTAGAAGTTGCTGCAGTTTTACAAAAATGGATTATCAAGACTCCAAGCAAATGTACGACTGGGTTTTCTGGTTTTGAATCCGCTCACGTTTGCAATAAATATCCTTCTGTTTCACTAAAGCCAATGAATAAAATGTTCATTGATGTCGGTGCAAAGTCCAAAAAAGAAGCTAAAAATATGGGAATCAGGCCAGGCTTAGGTATAGCGCCTTATCCGGTTTTTGAAGTCATTGGTCCAGACGCAAAAAGGGTATTGGCAAATGCACTTGATGATAGAGTTGGACTTGCAGTACTAGACGGTGTAATAAATTCATTAAAAGATAAAGAATTAAACGTAAATCTAATTATTGTAGCTACTGTTCAAGAGGAAGTTGGTATGCGCGGTGCAAAAGCAATACCAGGTACCGTAAAGCCAGATGTATTTATTAGTCTGGATACAAGCATGTCTAGTGATTTCCCATTACAAGCTACCGATCCCGATGAAAGCGGAACAAAATTGGGAAACGGTTTTTCATTTTTTGTATATGATCAGAGCATGATTCCGGATCAAAAATTACTGCAGTTTCTCATAGATTTTGCGAATAAAAAGGGAATGAAATACCAATACGATGCAATGCCTCTTTATGGTCATGATGCATCAGCGTTGCAACAAAGTTTCAGTGGTGTTGCTACCATAAACATTGGCATTCCATGCAGGTATACACATTCTAGTAATAGCATTATTGATGTTGATGACGCTGTGTTAACAAAAGACTTTCTGGTTGCTTTATTGAGCGAAATGAAACAATCCGACATACAGAACATTGTTAATAAATAGGTGTTATGTTGACAGTATTTGATTTGTTTTTCAAAAACCAAAGCTTTTCTAAAGATGCGATAATTTCCGGCGATAGGCGCATATCATATGGGGAACTTTGTGAAAAAGTATCCGCAAGATCGCAAGAACTTGCCATGAACAAACCGAGTAATGGCGGGATTATGGTTATCATTCACAGATCGAAAAAACTAGACGCAATAGTTGATGTTTTATCGTGTTTAAATCTGGGATTTGCTTTTTTAAATCTTCCCTATAAATATCCTCAAGAAAGAATAGAAAGAATAAAAAACATAATTAGACCATATGCGATAATTACTGATGAATCATGCATAATCCATGATGAATATAAAACTTATCACGATGATTTGGCCTATATGATTTTTACGTCAGGAACAACAGGAGAGCCAAAAGGAGTTATGATCTCGAATAACAACTTATTGTCTCTTCTAGATGCTCTGCAAAACACGGCTCCAACATGCGTAAATACAACTATGCTACAGTTCGCATCATTCTCGTTTGATGCAAGCATATGGGAAATATTTTCAACTCTATGTTACGGCGGAACTCTTGTTTTAACTCCGGAAAATGTAGTTCTTTTAGCCGATAGTTTAGCAGAATTCATCCGAAATAACTCCATAAATCGCGCTCTTCTAACGCCGGTTGTTGCAAGAACCATCGTTTCTAAAAACATAAATACAATGAAGGATCTTTTTATCGGAGGAGATGCTTTTCATGAAAGTATACTTAGCGATTGGAGTGGCGAATATAATTTATGGAATGCCTATGGTCCGACGGAAACGACGGTTTGCGTAATTGTTCATAAATTTAAAAAAGATGATTCCATCGTTCTTGGAAAGGCTCTCTTTAAGAACGAATTATCAATTTGCAATGAAGAGCTTACAATAAAAGGAGATCAAGTTGGAATCGGGCATATAAGTTCAGACGGAACGAATTTGTATAATGGAGTTTATAACAGTGGAGACGTGGTATCGTTGGACGAAAACGGTGATTTTGTTTTTCATGGTCGAAAAGACGATCAAATAAAAATTCGAGGGGGCTACCGAGTATCGCTTCAGGAAGTGAAAAAGAATATAGAATCTTTGAAAGAGATCGAATGCGCATATGTTTTGGCGCACTCCAATGGCGATACAAAAGAGATGTACTGCTTTTTCGAAGGAAAATTAAGTGAAAAAGAATTAGAAGAATCTGTTTCTAAAATTTTACCACATCACATGGTTCCATCTAGATTTATTCGCGTTGATAAATGGCCTCTAAATAGCAGCGATAAAATAGACAGAAATAAATTGATCGAAACGCTGACTATCAAGCAAAATATTGCCTCCGTTATTAGTCGCGCAAGCGTTGTGGAATTGTGGAAAAACATTCTGGATGTCGATGCAATTGATGACAATTCGAACTTTTTTGAATTAGGAGGACAGTCCTTTCAAGCGTTACAAATTATACAAGAATACATAAATAATTTTGGCTTATCAATGGAGCTTGTCGATTTTTTCAAAAATCCTACGTTAATGGAGCAGGTGACTTTTTTTGAAGGAGGTAATGATGTTAGAGGCCAATAGAATAGAAACAATCCTAGAAAATAATTTCTACGAAAAAGTGAAATTTTTGCCAAATCTATGTGAAACAATGAAAGTGATAGATGGTAAGTCAATTTCTTTTATTGATGCGGATGTTTCATCTGATACATTTAACGTCGCATGCTTAAGAAATAAAAAATCGTTATCAGAAAATGAGGTTAGAAAGGTCGTCAATCACTATACCGAAAAAGATGTTCCATTTGCATTATGGGTTGGACCGCAAAATTTCGATAAGAAAGTTGAACAGATTTTGCAAACAACGAATTTAAAATGTGTTGAATCAGAATTGGCAATGGCTGTATATGCGGAAGATGCTTTGTTAAAGTCGGATGAAATTGAAGGACTGAATATTAAAGAGGTATCGAATATTGACGAGTTCAAAGACTACGGTTTCGTTATGGCATCCGTTTTTGATCCATTTGATAAAGAAGCCGTAGCATTTTATAAGAAAATTTCTTGCAGCTATGATAGCGAAAACGGAAAATATAAAATGTTTGTTGGATATATGAATAATGAACCAGCAGCGATTTGTTGTTCTATTGTATCAGACGAAAAATTTGGAGGAATATATGACATAGTAACCCATCCTGAATTTCAAAGAAGAGGTTTGGGAACGTACATGACTTCCGTCGCAATAAAAAATTTGATCGATTTCGGATGCGATGTTGTTGGAATGCAAGCTTCTAACGATGGACAGATGGTGTACAACAAAATGGGATTTAAATCATTCGGTACTTTTAGAGTTTATTCGAAATAGCATTTATTAAAGTGATTTATGAAAACATCAATACAGGAAAATCAATGTTTTTTAGCTGAATTAATGGCTGGAAATGTTGGTATCTACACAATACGAGAACAATGGAAATTATCAAATGAGGTCGATGCTTGTCGACTTAAGGATGCATTTTTTTACGTCGTAAAATCATCAAGTAATCTGAATAGAGTTTTTTATTTCGATGATAATTCTGTGTTGAATAGTAAATTAGTCGATCTTCCTCCACTTTGGAATACAGATGACATTGAATTTAATATGCTGGAAGCTCCTTTGATTTGTGCTGGAATCTACGAAGACAATGATCAAAAATTTTTCAAAATACAGTTTCATCATTCTCTAATGGATGGATGGTCTCTGGGATTGTTTATGAAGGATTTGCAAAAAGCCTACGATCAGAAAACTATTTCTTTTGTAAATATATCCAAAAATTGCACGAACGAAATTGGTGATTTTGTTCCGTGTCATAGAGATTGGAAAGAATACAATTTTTTATCGCCACCCGTTGGGCCAGAAAGTGAAGGAATATTATTATCGCTAAATAATGACGTCGTTGGTAGTTTAAAAAAGGAAGCGTCGAGCAATGGCACAACGCTGTTTCCTCTGATAATTGGCAAAATTTCCAAAGCGATATTTGAAATATCCAAAAGCACAAGCATAGAATATGCAATACCTTTTTCTGCCCGGAATAATTCAAACATAAATGATATTGGCATGTTCGTTGATACTCAGTTGCTGGAATTGGATACGGCGTTACCGACCGAAATTCAAAACAAGCTACTGGAATTAATTTCCAATCCGAATCCAATACATAAATATTCTGGATCCCCTAAGATTATGCTGAATTTTTTAGATATGAATATATTGAAATTCGCATTATCAGATGAAAGATATCCAATCTCATATGTTAGCAAGTATGGGTTATTTGATCTTCAGCTTGAATTTCGAAATATGTCAGATAAAATAGATGTGTCCATAGTAAATCGAAAAGGAGCATTGCTGATTGAAAGAAATGTATTTTATCAAAAAATAAAAGAGGCCTTATGCGGAGAAGTTAAATGAATAATGATGGAAAAATAGCAATTGTTGGATATTCTGCTCAGGTTGGAAATACAGATAATACAGAAGGTCTATGGGATTTAATATTAAATAATAAGTCTTCAATAGAAAAACTGGAAAATGTAGATGACTCCCGAAAACCATATGGAGCACACATAAAAGATTCCACGAAATTCGATTGCAATTTTTTTGGCTATTCTCCATCTGAGGCCGCATATATAGATCCTCAACAACGATTGTTTTTAAAACACGCTTGGATTGCTCTGGAAATGGCAGGTGAAAGTAATTTTTCAGATAAAAATAAAATTGGAGTATTCGCCGCTTGCGGAATTAACATATATTTGTTGAATAACATATTATCAAATGATTCTTTCGAAAGCTTAGATGAAGATCCATTTTCGCTAACTGGAAATTCCTGTGATTTTTTGAGTACTAGAATTGCTTATAAATTTAATTGTAAAGGTCCGAGTGCTACGATTCAGTCAGGATGTTCAAGTTCTCTTGTTGCTATGCATCTTGCAAAACAAAATCTAATCATGGGAGACGCCGATCTCATGATTGTTGGCGGAGTGCATTTAACTGATTATGAAAAAGAAGGTTACTCTTATATGGAAGGCGGAGTATCTTCTGCTTCTGGTAATTGCTGCGCGTTTGATAAAAATGCCGATGGTACTGTGTTTACATCTGGGGTCGGTGTCGTAATTTTAAAAAGACTAAATGATGCCGTAAAAGATAGAAATAAAATATATGGAATAATAGAAGAATCAGCCATCAACAACGACGGATCAGATAAAGCTGGGTTTACTGCTCCAAGTCTAAAAGGTCAGTCGGATTTAATATATGATCTACTATCCAAAAGCTCCATTAATGTCGATGATATTTCGTACATAGAAACACACGGAACAGCGACTGCTCTGGGCGATACCATTGAATATATGGCTCTTGAGGATGCATATAAACGACTGACCAAAAAACGAAATTTTTGCAAATTAGGTGCATTAAAAAACAACATAGGCCATACAGATGTTAGTGCTGGTATTTTGGGTGTAATAAAAATTTTAAAATCGTTTAGCGATGGAATCAGACCAGGAATTTTTGGATTCACTGAGGCCAACGAAAAAATTAATCTGGGCGATACTCCTTTTTTGCTTTCAGCTAATCACGAACAGTGGCCGGGCGATAAAAAAATCGCTGCAATTACTGCTCTGGGAATAGGTGGAACAAATGCTCATATTGTATTATCAGAATATGATGAAAATCTTCGTGAATCCAAAAAAAATAACAGCATAAAAAATGCAAAAATCATTTTGACTTCGGCAAAAGATAGCGGCACTCTCGATAAATACATTTCACTAATCGAATCCTTCATAAAAGACAATCCATGTATCATAGACGATGCAGTCTTTTCGTTTAATTGCGGAAGGAAGAGTTTTTTGCACAGAGCAAGCATACGATTATCCGATTCCGAAGCTAATTTTATAAAAAGAAGCTTGTGTGAAAAACCAAAGGATGTTCTTTTTGCTTTTCCCGGACAAGGTGCTCAATACAATCAAATGGCATTTGGATTATATGGATCATTTGAATTTTTTAGAAAGACTTTTGATGAAATCATAAGCTTATTCGAAAAAGAAGGAATTGCAGAATTAAAAGAAAAAGTATTTTCTGATTCAAGCGATCTGAACAGAACTTTGTATACTCAACCGGCTTTGTTTTGCGTTGAATATTCATTAGCTAAATTTTTAATTCATCTTGGAATAGTTCCAAAGGCGTTGTTAGGACATAGCCTTGGCGAGTATGTTTGCTATGCTGTTTCTGGAATATTAAGTGTTGATGATGCGGTTAAAATTATCAGTTGCAGAGCGAAGTTACTGGACTCCATAAAAAACGGTGCGATGCTATCTGTAAACTCAAAATTGGAAGATATCAAAGAGCTATTAGATAAGCATGAATGCGACGTTGCGGCATATAATTCCGATGAGTTGCATTCGATTTCTGGACCGAAGGAAAATATAGAAGCTCTTAAAAATGATTTGGAAAAGAGAGAAATTTTTTTTAAAGATATCTACACATCTGTAGCTTTCCATTCGAGATATATAGAAAACATTCTGGAAGATTTTCGAAATGTGTGTGAAAGCGTAAAGTTTGCAAAAGGCAATATCCCAATCATCAGTAATATAAACGGCGAACTCATTTGCGAAATTTCCACCGATTATTTGCTGACACATATGCGTTCTGCTGTAAATTTTATATCCATGGCTGGAACTATAGAAAGAAGATTTAAGGATAGTGTGATAGTTGAAGCTGGCCCGGGAAAAACGATAAATACTCTGCTAAAAATGAACGGCATTTCTGACGTAAATACTCTATGCGGAATAAAAGGATATTATGAAAAATCAAAATCAGATTACGATGTTTTATATGAGCTTTTATCAGATTTATGGTTGTGCGGAGTCGACGTTAATTTTCGTCATTTTTATGATGATCCATCTCTTCGAAAAATCGCTCTGCCAACTTATCCTTTTTCAGAACAAGAGTGTTATATAAAACCGAATTACTCCGGCAATAAATCAAAAAATGGAAAGCTAAAAATTCATGATTGGTTTTATAGCAGGTGTTTGGTTGGTTATGAAGGAGCCATAAATGAAAATCTGATAAGCAGAAAAAAAGATTTTGCAAATATTGAGGAAATCGATAAATACAAAAAGTCTGAAACGGAACATCTGATAATCAAGATCTCGAATGATGTCGTTATGGATCATTTTATGAATGCCATAGAGCTTATCCAGAATTATTCTGAAAGGATTCCTTCTGTTAAATGTATAGATTTTATTTTGAATGGAATTAGCTCACCAATCACATCGATGTATAAGTCGTTTGCAAAATGTATCACTCAGGAAATGAGTTTTATAACGGTTAGATTTATTGAGGCAAATGGACAATGTAATCCTGCTTTTCTCGATAAAATCATAAACAGCGACATATCTGAAAATTATATAAAACTAATCGATGATAAAATTTACACCATCGATTTTATGAAAAAAGAGTACGTCGAAAATACGAATAATAGATATAAAAACATTCTAATCGTTGGTGGTTTTGGAAGAATGAGCAGCTATTACGCGAATTCGCTTTCCGAATTTGTTGATGGAAAAATCGTAATTGCATCGAGGTCGCTGAACAACAATTTCAGTGTCGATAAAAAAGAAATCAAGGATAATTTCAAAACGATATCCGACAAGCTTTGCACATGTAATCTGGATGTTACGGATACAAGCAGCGTAGAAAAATGTTTTCACTGGATCCATGAAAATTTGGGGGAATTGGATTTAGTTATTCATGCTGCAGGAGTTGATCAATCTGATCACATGCGTAGAACTAGTGATATAAAATCCGACTACTTCAATAAGGTATTGAAACCCAAAATTGATGGTCTTGAAAATATAAAAAATATGCAAGATCGGTGCAAATTTAAAGTAATCGTAGTGTCGTCCATTTCTGCTGTTTTAGGCGGAATAGATTTGTTGATTTATTCTGCATCACATAATTTTGTAGATGATTTTTCTGAAAACAACAGATGGATAGTGCATAATTGGGATGCTCTTAGTGTCGAATCAAGCGATCAAAATAGTCTGGGAAGCCTTCTGGATTCCATCGCGATAAACGACAAAGAAGCGTTACGTATTCCTGTGTTCGCTCCGCAAAATGGAAGTACGATAATTTCCACAATCGATTTGAGAAAAAGAGCAAAGAGCTGGACGTCGCAGGAAGAAAAAAGTATAGAGCACAAAAGCTATATTGAAAGACCTTCCATGAGAAGCATATACATACCTCCATCCAATGAATTGGAAAAAAGTATGCACGATTTGTGGAGAGAATTTTTGGGATTCAATAGCATCGGCATTAATGATAATTTCTTTGAGCTTGGTGGAGATTCGTTGCAAGCATTACGTCTTGTGCGAGTAATTGCAAAGAAATTTAATTGGCCTATAAAGACGGTAGATCTTTTCGAATTTCCAACAATATACTCGATCGTAAAAAAATATTCGAATGATAGTACGGACATTAATAATGATGGAATCACGGACAGAATAAAAAAGAAACAGCAGTATTTCGATAAATTAAAAAAACAAAGAGAAAAATAATGAGCAATGAAAACAAAATAGCGATAATCGGTTTTTCCGGTCAATTTCCAAATTCTAATAGCGTTGATGAGCTTTGGACAAATGTATTTAACTCTTCAGACTGCATTAAAAAATTCTCTCGAGAAGAAATTGATGATTATCACAATGATTTGGGATACGTGGACTCGAAAAATTATAGATTTATTGGCGGTTACCCTGAATCGTTTGCTTCATTTGATGCTGCATTTTTTGGAATTAGTCCAAAAGAAGCTTTGTTTATGGATCCACAGCAGAGAAAATTTTTGGAGCATTCTTATTTGGCGCTTGAGCATGCTGGATATAACCATTTGGACTTAAAATGTTCTGTCGGAGTGTTTGCAAGTGAGGGTGTAAACTCCTATCTACTGAACAATATTATAGATTCCGGAAACTGGCCCGAAGATGACAAAGAAATGTCGATCTATGGATGTGGATACGATTATTTAGCTACGCGAGTTTCTTATCTTCTAAATTTAAAAGGACCGAGTTTTACAATTCAGTCCGGATGTTCTGGATCCTTGGTTTCTGTCCATATGGCTGTTCAATCATTGATGTCATACGATTCTGATATTGCATTGGCCGGAGGAGTTTCGATATTAACTCCAGTGCAAGCGGGATATATGTTTCAACAGAATGGAATTTTATCGGAAACAGGAATATGCAGACCGTTTGATAAAGATGCCGATGGTACTATTTTTACTAACGGCTACGGTATAGTTGTTTTAAAAAGATTGGAAGATGCGATTTCTGATGGCGATACCATTTTTGCTACCATAATTGCATCTGCAATTAATAATGATGGTAGTGAAAAAATCAGCTATTCTGCTCCCAGTGTTTCCGGCCAAAGAAATGCAATAGCGACGGCTTTATCGATGGCAGAAATAAAAGCTGAAGATGTTGGATATATAGAATGTCATGGTACCGGAACAAAATTGGGAGATCCCATAGAATTTCAGGCCTTATCGCAAGCATTTTCCGAAGCTAAAAAAGATAATTTCTGCGTAATAAGTTCTGTGAAATCATATCTTGGACATATGAATAGTGCGGCCGGAATAGTTGGTTTGCTTACTGCGATTGGATGTATACGATACAAAAAATTACCAGCAGTATTGCACTACAATCAACACAATCCTGAAATTGATATAACAAATTCTCCGTTCAAAATTTTGAAAGAGACCGGTGATTGGAATAGTGACAAAAAAAGGATAGCCGGAGTAAGTTCATTTGGTGTTGGAGGAACCAATATTCACGTTATTCTAGAAGAATATAACGACGATATTCTACCTTCAAAAGAAAACGATAAAATATTGTTTATGCTATCAGCCAAAAGCAAAACATCTCTCGAAAAGCAGGTGAATAAATGGAAGAAATTTTTAGAAGAAAATACCGAAATAAATTTGGACGATTTGTTTTTTACGCTTGCAGTTGGAAGACCGATGTTCGAATATAAAATAGCGTTTCTAACTTCCTCCAAAGATGATTTATTAAACAAACTAGAAGCTGCCGACATAGCACATGCAATTGCATCTGGAATAAAAGTCGAAGCAAAAAGCATGACTCTTGCAGATTTAGAAAAAGCATTTCTTTCTGGAAATGAAATCCTATGGAATGATTATTTTTCGAATTGCAAACGCATTCCACTTCCAACATATGCATTTGATGATGATAAATATTGGATCGATATCGGTTACAGAAACGGAGCTTCCAATTCAATTAATCGAAAAAATCCAAATATTGATGAATGGTTTTATACTCCCATGTACGTTGAAGATGATTTTTCTGATGGTAAATTGGATCTAAAAAAGAAATGGCTTGTTCTTGAATCTGAAAATAATTTCATATCAGATAAGATACGCGAAATATATCCGGAGCTTTCCGTGAGTACTTTTAGTTTGAAAGATATAAAATCAAAAGAAGAGTATTTCGAGATTTTCGATCAACTGAGAAAAACGTCCAATTTACCAGATGTAATAGTCCATGGATATTCGCTTGATAACTTCAATGAAATAGATGATCCAAAATTTTTAGAAAATGGCTTGTTTAGTCTTTTATATACGGTACAAGCGCTAAGTTCCGTCAATAGAAATTCTAAATGTACGATAGCAATTGTAACCAATAAAATTACCAGCATAGTTGACGAGACTTTTTCTCCTCTGAAGTCGACTATTTTTGGTATTTCAAAAACCATAAACAAAGAGTATCCATATTCGTGTAAAGTGCTTGATATTGGATCTGATATAACGGAATCAATAATCAACGAAATAGAAAATTGTAACAGTGAATTTTCTATATACAGGAATAGCCGTAAATTCATAGAAAAATATAGAAAAGTAGAAATAAAAGAATCGAAAATAGAGTTTAAAAGAGGCACTTACATAATAACTGGGGGATTAGGATATTTTGGATTAGATATCGCTACTTTAATAAGTAAAACAGTTAAAGGCTCAAAAATTATTTTAATCGGAAGATCAAAATTTCCAGAAAAAAGTGAGTGGGCCAACATAATAGAAATGCATGGTGCAGAACATGGATTATCAAAAAAAATAATAAGACTGCGGCAAATAGAAAATAACGGCGCTTCGATTTTTGTAGAACAGGCCGATGTAAAAAATTTTGCTGAGCTCAATAATGTTTTTGAGAAATATGGTTCGTTGGATAAAATTGTCGGTGTTATACACGCAGCTGGAGTTGTTGAAAGCAGCATCTTAGATCGAAAAACCATAGACTCTTTCAATACGCTATTTGATGCAAAAGTTTGGGGATCGATAAATATAGTAAAAGCGAGCAAAGTGCATAATCCAAATTTTGTCGTTCTCTGCTCAAGTATGAATTCCATGATTGGTGGATTGGGGCAAGCGGATAACACTGCGTCGACATCCTTTGTTGATTATTTCGCTAGATATTGCAGAAACAAAAATATGAATAATGTATTTGCAATTAATTGGGGAGCGGTTAATCAATCTAGAAAAAGAGATTTCGAATCACTCATAGAATTTAGAGAGCTAAGTGAAGAGCATTTCAAAAATAGAATGACGGAGGAAGAGCGATCGGTAGTTCTCGAACGACTTTTGAAAAGTGGATCAAAATGGCATAGAGTAATTGTCTCTACCATTGAACTAAACAGCGTATTGGAACGTTGGAATGATGTTTCGACGGTAACATCTTTAATAAAAGACCGTAAAGCGCAATGTAAAAAAAGATCTGAAATAAGCAACATAAAATCTGTAGATATAATCTCTCCCAAAAATCAATATGAAGAAAAGTTATGCGATTACTTCTCTGATATTTTAGGAATAGATATCATTTCAACAAATGATAATTTCTTTGAGTTAGGAGGGCACTCTCTTTCGGCGATCAGGCTCAATGAAAAAATCAAAAGCAATTTCGTATTAAGTCTGCATGCTATGTCTATTTATGAATATCCGACATTATCTGATTTGGCATCGTTTATAAAAGATCAAGTAGAATCCAAATACCAACAATAATGGAGATAACATGTTTTTAGATACAATAGTAGAAAACGCAAAATACTTTTCTCAGTCGCCTGCTGTCATATTTAATGATTTAGTTTTGAACTACAAAAATCTTTTTTCTGAGGCCAATAAATTCTCTGAATATCTAAAACAAAATGGCCTAAAAAAGGGGCATGCTGTAATTTTATACCATTCCAGAAATATCGATTTGATTTCCAAAATATTGGGAATATTTATCGCTGGAGGAATTTACGTTCCCGTTGATAAAAAATTTCCGGAGGGAAGGCTTAATGAAATATCAGATCAGCTAAATCCTTTTGCTATAGTTCGAGATTCGAATGTAGAATTCTGTTCAGGCAGTTCTTTCGATAACAATCAGGATCTAGCTTATATTCTCTTTACATCCGGTTCCACGGGCAAACCAAAAGGAGTTTGCTTGGGATATGATAACATAAATTCATTCCTGAATTGGGCAGACGATCACTATTCGGAAACGGAATTAGAACGCACTCTTTTTTCCACATCTATTTCCTTTGATCTATCGATATTTGAAATATTCGCTCCTCTTTTGAAGGGAAAAGCGATTTTATTGGTAGATAAAATAACAGATTTAATCGAGAACAGTCGTAACATTAATCCGACATTGATAAATACCGTTCCTTCGGCGGCGAAGGCTCTATTGGAAGCGTCTAGTGTTCCAGAAACTGTCGTTACTTTTAACATTGCCGGAGAACCTTTAACTCAAAATATTGTAGATGGTTTGTATAATCTGAAAAATGTAAAAAAAGTGTATAATCTATATGGTCCGACCGAGTGTACAACATATGCAACATGCTTCTTAACAGAACGAAATTCAAAAGAAATTTTTACTCCGATCGGAAAGGCATTAAGCAATTCCGCAATTACAATTGTGGATGAAAATTCGAATACTGTATCTTCTGGTGCTAAAGGAGAAATTCTGATTTCTGGACGATGTGTTGGAATAGGATATTACAATAATTGTGAATCTACAGAAGAAAAATTTGTAACACTCAACGGCCAACGATTTTATAAAACCGGAGATATTGGATTTATAGAAAACGATATTCTTTTTTATTGTGGCAGAATTGATCATCAAATAAAAATGCGTGGCTATAGAATAGAGTTGCTCGAAATAGAAGAACGAATCATTTCTATTGCTGGAGTAAAATCAGTCGCAGTTATTTATCTAGAAGATAGAAGCGAAATTGTTGCTTGTGTTTGTTCGGATTTGGATAAAACATACATCGAAGATGGTATCAAAAAATATCTTCCGGATTATATGATTCCAACCATAAAAATATTTGATATACTACCACTAAATCAAAATGGAAAAATAGATAGAAAAAAATTGAAAGAAGATCTATTATTGAGTGTTGTCGTTGATAACGCTGGCTCTCCTGCTGAACACAACCATAAACTTATTGAGATCGTCAAAAAAGTTTTGAAACGGGATTCAATCAACGTTGAAAAAAGCTTTTTTGAGCAGGGGGGGCATTCTCTTCTGGCGGTTCAATTCTTAAATGAAATAAAAAAGCATCTAAAATGGAATATCTCGATTCAAGATATATTTACGTTAGAAAATCTCCGAGATATTATCGATAAATTTGAACCAACATTGCAAGAGCTATTTCCTTGGGAAAGAAGATTTGTTGCGTTTGAAAACATGTCTCCTGGATTAGGCGTATACAATATGTCTTATGCATTTAAGCTCAATAAATCTTTTGATGTTATGGACATTAGCAATGCAGTTATTGAATTGCAAAAGAATTTTCCCATTTTAAATACGAGGTTCATATCGAAAAATGAACACTTCTACAGAAGCTTCGGTGAATTGGAAAAACTACAGATCTCTAGGGAATGTTCAAGTCAGATTGTCAATGAATTTTCATTTAAGCCGTTTGATTTTTTTGGTGGAACATTAGTTAGATTTGGATTGTTTAATGGAGATATCATCGTTATTAGTTGTCATCATAGTATTTTGGATGGTCATTCTTTTCAGATTGTTCTCGAGAATTTTTTCGATTTATTGAACGGGCGTTCGGTAGAAAAACAAACTGTAATTTATTGGAATACCGATGAAAGCATTTTGGAAGATTTTAAATCAATTGACGTTTTTTGCGAAATGCAATGGCCCAAAACCAGTCAGAGAAATTTAAAATACGATTATATTGGTTGCACTAAAAAAATAGAAATTGATAAATCATCTTTGCATGAAATTGAAAAAAAACTAAAGGTACGTCACTGTAACATATCTAATTTTATTCTTGCGGTTTATGCGATAACACTCGGCAAATTTTGCCGTCAGAAAAACTTCAATATCGGCGTTCCGTTTGGCAATAGAATCACCGCAGAAGAAGAATATTCTCTTGGATGCTTCGTTAATCTGTTGCCACTTCCGTTTAATTTTGAAGAAAATGAAAAGCTATCAGTGATTACTGAGAAAGTCAGAGATAATATTTGGGAATATCTCGGAAAACAACGGATTTTATTCGATGATATGCTTAGTTATCTGAAAGTTCCTGCAAATTTGTCCCGTAATCCGATTTTTCAGGCTGTATTTGTGAAGTTGCCTGATATGACCGAAATGTGCGAAAGATACGATATATCTGAAATGGAATTGCAATTTCCATATGCAAAATACGATTGCACACTCCAGCTTACCGAAAACAAAGATAAAATTATTTTGGGATTGGAATATGCAACATCTGTTCTTGATGATTCCAAAGCAGAGCTATTTCTAAAATTGATCATCGAAAATATCAACAACTATAAAAATGATTTGGAAAAATCGCTAGACGATTTTATTTATGTAGATAATGCAAAACAACGTTCATCGATATCTTTTGAAAAACACGAAACGATCGTTGATTGGTTCAAGAACATATGCAACTCCCACACAAACAACATTGCAATAACGCATTGTGGCGAAAGCATAACATATGGTGAACTGGATAGAAAATCGTCAATATTGGCTTCTGTGATTTCTAAAAAAAGTCGAGGATCCGGAGTGGCCATCAGAATGAGCGTCGGCATTGATTTGATTGTCGCGATCTTGGCTACGTTAAAAGCCGGGAAAATGTATGTTCCAATAGATCCTATAGTTCCGGATTCAAGGGCAAGCTACATACTTTCTGATTCTGGTACGGAATGTATAATCACAAATATCGATTGTAATTTCGAATGCGAAATAATAAATATTTCGACGATTGATTTTGAAGCAACTTGCTCAGATGATGGCAGCTTTATTCCTCCGGATAATTACGCATACATGATATACACAACAGGAACAACCGGAAATCCTAAGGGGACGAGAATTACGCATCATAATGTCGTTCGGTTATTTAAAGCAACTGCGGATTTATTTAAATTCAATGATTCAGATGTGTGGTGTTTGTTTCACTCCTATGGATTTGATTTTTCTGTTTGGGAGATATTTGGAGCGTTATTGTATGGTGGAAAACTAACGATTCCCACAAGGAATGAAATACTTTCTCCTGCAAAATTTTATGAATTTATCAAAAGTAACGAAGTTAGTGTTCTTAATCAAACTCCAAGTGCTTTAAAATCTGTTTTGAAGGAATGGAAGTGCCATTTGCCTGCTCTCAGATATATAGTTTCCGGAGGAGAAGCGCTGGAACCAAGCGTGATAAAAGAATGGTCTCTTTCACTTAATTTCGCGACGACAAAACTTATAAACATGTATGGTATAACCGAAACCACCGTTCATAATACATATTATGAAGTAACTGGACAGGAAAAAAACAGCGTAATTGGGCTTCCATTGAGAGATCTCGATATATATCTTGTGGACGAAAATGAAAAAGTAGTATCAAACGGTCTAAATGGAGAAATCGTAGTTGCCGGAGATGGAGTTTCCGATGGATACTTCAATAAAGACGACATTACAAAGAAAAAATTCGTGCGAATTCCATCCATAGATGAAAGATTGTTTTATCGTTCAGGAGATTTAGCTATAGAAAACAGCAATTGTGATTTGATTTACCTTGGACGCATAGATAGGCAGGTTCAACTGCATGGTTTTAGAATTGAGCTTGCGGAAATAGAATTAAAGGCATTTGAATTCTGCAAAAAACAATGCGTCGCAATTATAGAAAACATCAACGACGAAGATTTTCTATCCTTATATGTAAAATCTGGCGATTCACTGAACAAAAATAATCTAAGATTGTTTTTATCCAAAAATCTTCCGGCATATATGGTTCCAAACTACATTCACTATGTTGATGAATTTCCTCTAAACATGAATGGAAAGATAAATACAGAAATATTGAAAACGCTAAAAAATGTCGAAGCAACCACAGAAGAAAATAGTTTTTCAATTACCTTGGATGAAAAGATAATAAAGGAAGTTTGTGAAGAGATTTTGGATTGTCGCATATCGGATCTTTCGATAAACTTTTTTGAATTGGGAGCTCATTCTTTTAGCATCATAAAAATAGCGAAAAAATTAGAGGAGCACAAATATAAGGTTGATGTTTTAGATTTGTTTGTATATTCAAATGTAAAGGATTTAGCTGCATTTTTAAAAACGAGGAATGAAAATGGCATTTGATATAGCAGTAGTTGGAATAGGATGCGCGTTTCCAGGAGCAAACAGAATCGATTCTTTTCTTGATTTGATAAAATCAGATACGTCATTTATCATTGATGTATCGGAATATGTAAAAAACAAAAGTGATAATTATGTTCCATTCAAAGGCGTTTATCACGACGCATTTTTATTCGATGCGGAGTTGTTTGGATTCTCCAAAGGAGATGCGAAAACACTAGATCCACAGCATAGAATTTTTTTTCAAACTGCATACAGAGCACTGGAATCTGCCGGATATAATGATCCAAAATCAATTGATAAAAAGGTTGGCGTTTATGCGTCATGTGGATTTCCCGGATATGTATTGCATCATCTTTTAAAAAACCGCGAGGTTATGGAAAAATACGATGATTTATATATTCAGCTGATGAATGATAAGGATTTTTTGGCGACTAGATTTTCTTATTTAATGAATTTCAATGGTCCATCTATAAATATTCAATGCGGCTGTTCAAGTTCTTTGGTCGGAGTTCATTTGGCGGCGCAATCTCTATTGCTGCATGAATGTGACGTAGCAATAGTTGGTGGATCGTCAATATCGTATCCAATTTACAATGGCTATACCTACAGCGAAGATTCAATTGCGTCCAAAGATGGAAAAATATATTCATTCGACGAAAAAGCCTCCGGAACAGTTCGAGGAGATGGCTGCGGTGTGGTTATTCTTAAGAGACTCGAGGATGCGATAGAAAATTGCGATAGAATTTTTTCCGTAATAAAAGGATCAGCTATTACCAATGACGGGAAAAACAAAATAGGCTTTACGGCTCCAGGCCTACCTCAACAAATTAACGTCATAAAAGAAGCGATGGCTGTTTCTGAAATTGAAGATTTAGATTTTGTTGAGGCTCATGCTACCGGCACAAAAATAGGTGATCCCATAGAAATAATAGCGTTGGCTGAGGTTTTTAAAAACAAAAAAGATAGATTGATGCTTACTTCCGTAAAACCACACATAGGACATCTGGATGTTGCGTCTGGTATTGCGAGTTTCATAAAAGTATGTTTATGTTTGTATGATAAATTATTGCCGCATACGTTGAATTTTTCTAATTTAAATCCGATGATTTCACGGGCAAAAGATAAGGTAGAAGTTTTGCAGAAATACAAAAAAATATCAACTCAATCTATGATAACTGCTGGAGTTACATCTCTGGGAATGGGCGGAACAAATGTTCATGTGGTATTGGAATCTGTATCTCGGCAGAATACAGAATATTATCTTGATAAAACATACAGAAAACTCAACCTAGAAAAATATGTAATTGAACCCGATATTATAAACAAAACAACAAGCGAAACTACTGAAGAAAACGATGTAAAACAAATTGTGAAAAAAGCTTGGGAAAAAATACTGGGTGTAAAAAATATATCTGCGCACGATAATTTTTTTGATATGGGAGGCAATTCATTTTCTGCGATTCAGTGCATTGGAATGTTCCCCGCTGCAATGAAAAAGAAAATTGGAGTAATTGATTTTTTGACGCACCCTACGTTGAATGATTTCACTGCTCATTTGGAAAATAAATTTTAGGAGATCGAACAATGCCGACTAGATGTTTTGAAAATAAATCGACCGCTACTATGAGAATGTTTTGTCTGCCATATGCTGGCGGAAGTGCAGAATTTTATCTTTCGTGGAAAAATTTAATTCCGAATTGGATCGATCTATGTCCAATACAATTTGCCGGTAGATCGTATAGATTGAACGAAGTATCTGCAAAAACTTTCTACGATTTAGTGGATGAATTGCTTCCGATAATTAGCCGCTACGATGATAAAGAAATAATTTTATACGGCCATAGCATGGGAAGCGTATTAGCATATGAAATTGCGGTTCGCATGAAAAAGCATCCTATTTTGCTTTGCTTAACAAGTGGGGAAGCGCCAGATAAATGGAAAGGGAGAGATTTTTTCACATATTTTTCAGATAACGAAATGCTCGATTGGATGGTAAGTAATTACGGCTACTCTTCTGTTGACAGTGGCGAAATAAAAAATTATCTGTTGCCTTTTGTTCGCCCATTAAGAAACGATCTGTTGATATGCGAAAGTTATGAAACTACAGGACTAACGTATCAGCATCCCACAATAATTGCTGCCGCAAAGGATGATCTCTTGTGTAAAAGCAATATAAAATTATGGAACGAATATTGTCCCGATTCTGAAATAATTTACTTCGAAAATGGAGGACACTTTTTTAATAGGATATATACAAAAGAATTGATATCATTTATTGTGAAAAAGATCGAGCAAGCGGGTTATAAATAATGATTGATATTTTCATCAAGCAAGAAGTCATGACGGCAGTGAGGTAGATTTAACGAGTTAAAGATGCACTGGAATAAAATGCGGAGAATATAAAATGAGTCTGAAAGAGCAAAAAATTGGTGCAGTAAAAGCGACGTCGTTGGTGGCTGGAAATATGATTGGATCGGGAGTACTGTTGGCTCCGGCCATACTGGCCCCGTATGGAAACATGGCTATTGTCGGATGGATTGTTACGACCATTGGCGCTCTCGCGCTTGCTCTTGCATTTTCCAAATTAAGCATATGGATTCCCAGATCTGGTGGGCCATATACATATGCAAAACATGTTTTTGGAGATTTTGTCGGATTTCAAATGGCCTGGGGATACTGGATTAGCGCCTGGTGCGGCAGTGTATCTTTGCTCAGCGGAACATTGCAATATATGTCGATATTTTGCCCTTCGCTAATTGCAAATCAAATGTTTTCCATGGGATTTGGCATTGCATTAATCGCGCTTTTTACATTTATAAATATGCGTGGGATAAAAGAATCAACGTTTATCGAGGTGATTATAGTCATCATCAAGATTTTACCATTGATTATTATCGCGATATTGGGAATTTTTTATGTGGATTTCAGTAACATATTTGCAGCAACAGAGATTTCTAATTGTTCGTTTCTATCTTCTTTTGGTGGCATGTCGATAACATTGCTCTGGGCATTTATTGGTTTGGAATCCGGAACCGTTCCATCAGACAGTGTGGAAA
This sequence comes from Alphaproteobacteria bacterium, assembly GCA_025998595.1. Next base: position 21,931 of record BNWE01000011.1, read on the forward strand.
ATCCGACCACAACAATTCCGCTGGCGACAATCGCTGGAGTTTTGCTTACGGCATCTGTCTACATATGTGGAGCGATTGTGATTACAGGTTTGATTCCGCACGGTGAATTGCTTGCATCAAAGGCTCCGTATGTTGATGCTGCCGAAAAGATTTTCGGTAAATATGGAGCAATAGCAATGATCATAACCGGAACCATCGGCTTAGCAGGATCTCTGAATGGATGGATATTACTTCAGGGACAGGTTGCCAGCTCAGCTGCCAGCGAAGGATTGTTCCCCAAATATTTTCTAAAGACGAATAAACATGGAGCTCCACGCGGAGTCGTTGTTGGTAGTATTCTAATGATGCTTGTCTTTTTATTGACATATCAAAAGTCAGTTATGGAACATGTGAAATTATTGATTGAAATGTCAGTTCTTGCAATGTTATTGCCATACTTTTATTCGGCAGTAGCATTTTGTTATCTTGCATTCGGAAGAAAGAAAGAATTCTCGCTGATCGAAAAATGTTTTTTATCCATTGTGGGGATTATCTCAATTTTATATACATTCATTGCTATATTCGGATCCGAAGAAAAAATGGTGTTTTTGGCTTTTGCGATGTTTTTAATTAGCGTTCCTTTTTATTGCTTCACAAAAAAAACACAGTAGTGCTTTAGCATTTCTACGGTTTTTGGTCGCCAGCACTATGAAAACAATAACAAATCAATGATAGATTATGTCAAACTAAATCAAACACTTATGAATCCAGTGCCCAAGTCCAGACACATATGAGACGGAGCAGCAGTGCTGAAAATAGAGCAGAAAGCATATTTTGAGTTGCAAAGAAAGTGAAAGGTCTCCGAATAGGTGAAGATTTTAATTCAACCTACGGGAGACATCTTCCGTCTCATGTGTCTTAATCCCGCACATGTAACTTAAACAAATGAAGTGCCATTGTCTAAAATTATCTAAATATCAGCCTGATATATTTTTGAAATTTTATAGAGTTTTTATATATACTCTAGTATTTCTCCCATTTTTATTATATACTCGTATATAGAGATTTACAATGTGGAAGTGTTTCACCATTAGAGTCTTGGATAAACGGGTAGCATATGGAGAAAAAACGTGAATAAAAATAAAGTCATTAGCGCTCTTGGTTTGTGCGGAGCTGTGTTGTCATCATCGCTAACTGCTATGGAAATTGAAAAATACAATCTTGTAAATGGGCTTAGCGATGTGAAACGAGATGTATTCCTAAGAATATGTAACGTGATTGGAAGTGATCGCCATGGATCCCAAGAGGATAATAAAATTAAAAATCTAATTGGAATGTGTTTTGAGCATTATCGGTGGAAAAACCATAACTATTTTTTGATAAATCGTAAACGACTTGCTGGAGATATTATCAGGTATGGCCGGAATTATTTAGAAAATTATACACCTAACGCCCATTATAGCGACGGTACACCGGTGCAGTGGAAATATACACATATCGAGAATATAGATGATGTTCTGCCGATCTTTCAGGAGCGCGAGTTCTCTACATCAGATAAGTCTTTTACAGAACAATCTTCGATCGTTATTCCAATGATAAAAGGTTTGTTTGTACTTAACAAGCTAGGAAAATACGCGGAGCATTTTCTAGAGACCGCGATTTTGTTTTTTTCTCGCACATGGCAACATCAAGAAGCAGAAATAGCTGATATAATTAAATGGCGATGTAGCGCACATGATTTTGCAATTTTTTTTGCAACAAGAGGTGTGGCCAATTCCCGCATACTAGAACATCTTTGGGATAAAATGTATATGGTTGATGAGCTTAGCACAGACGAAAAACGAAGAGAATTTACGTTTATAATAAAAGAACACGAAATTGATATCAACAAGGTTTACGTGGACGTAGCTGGACGCTGTACGATTCTTGACATGCAATACATGAACAATCCATTAAATGAAGAAAACATTAACTTTTTAAGAGATAAATGTAGAGCAAAAAGACTTGAACAATTGCCTGGTAAGAATTAGATCACGATACAGGAATAATGATCCTTAGAGACACAAATAATCTATACCATTAGTGAGTTAAGACAAAAGGTATAGATATGCACATTCGGAAGGCAACCATCTCGTATGCTTTTCCGCCAGTGATGCAATCACATTATTCAAGAGATTTAACAGTTCCATTTTCAAGACGCACAATGGACAGTCGGCGTATCATTCCTTTGTTTTTCTTCAGGAGAAACGAACCCATACAGCCTTCATGTTCCGAATAAAATGAGTCTTCGTCCATGCCATCCGTTATGATGCCATGCAGGAGGTTACATATGTCGTAGCCAATAATCGAGAGTGTTCCCGGAGTACCTCCAAAGGTCTTTTGATATTTTTCGGTGAAATCGTCCAATTGCTGATTTTTGGAAAATGCAAAATATGCTCCATCCCAGTCATTTCGATTTGCAAATGCAGAAGTTCCCAGTGTGAAAACATGAATATTCCCAAATTCTTGTGGGTCTATGAGCGGATCCACCAGAAACACAGCGTTTTTCTTGGAGTTCGCCACTATTCTTGCGGCATCTTGGCGTGACATGCTTTTGTAGCGTATGATTTCCATGTCTCCGTATTCGCTGAAGCTCCGTTTACTTTCCTTGTCGATATATTTCAACAGCTGATCTCCAAGCTCATTTTCCGGAAGCATTACGAGAAAATCGTCCAGTCCGTTGTTTTTAGCAAAGGAAAAAATCGCATGGATTTCATCTCTCGGAGATATACCACAGGAAAACACATGGTTGTTATTTACTTTTGTGTTGTTTGACAGCGTAAATATGGATGCCTTCGGGAATAACGCTCCATACTGCTTCGCTTCATTAAAGAATACTGGACCTATTATGCCCTTTAGATTGGAGTGTTTAAAGCTATTGTACAATTTATAGTTTTCCGTATTTGGATCAGACGTATCCACCACGCGGAAATTTGCATGGCAGTCTTTGTGTTCATCGGAGAACAACATACATGCATTTAATATGCCCTTTCCTATCTCAGCATGCGTTCCTGACAATGGTAACAGCAACAAGATGAGGTTTCCATTGGCGTTTCGATCTAGCTTCAGCAATCTTTCTTCGGCTGATCTATCGACGGCGACTTCCTTTTTGGGCTCATATACCCTAGACTGCTCTCGGGAGCAGGAAGTCAAAAGGAAAACGAGCGATAGGAGCAGATTCATTGTCCAATGCATTTTTATCACCTCAATATCTTAATGAAGTTCTTCACAAACTACATGATCAGAAGAATAAACCAGGATTGTATGTGGTTGCAACTCCAATAGGTAACATATTTGATATATCGCTGCGGGCAATACATATTCTGAATATATCCAAATGCATTCTCGCAGAGGATACGCGCCAATCGAAAAAACTGCTAAACTTCTATAAAATTCAAACGCCGCTGATCGCTTGCCACGAATACAACGAATTGAGTAGCTCGGTAACTTCCGTCCTGAAACCGGGAGAAATATATGCGCTGATATCAGATGCGGGAACTCCACTTGTCTCGGATCCCGGATATCGCCTGATAAATTGGTGCATACAAAATAGTGTGGATGTATTTTCCATTCCGGGAGCATGCTCTGCCATTGCTGCTCTGAGTGTCACCGGACTCCCAACCGATAAGTTTTTGTTTGTTGGCTTTCTTCCCACCAAAGAAAAGGCGAAAATCGATCAGCTGAACGATTTGAAAAATCAGTCGAGCACCATGATATTTTTCGAATCACCAAGACGCGTCGTCGATACAATGCAAAAAATGAAGGAAGTCTTTGGAGATAGATACTGCTGTGTTTGCCGAGAACTCACAAAAATCTTCGAGAATACAAAACGCGGAAATCTATCAGAACTAATCGAATCTTTTTCGTCGAATGATCCAATTGGAGAGTTCGTAGTAATTGTATCCGGATGCACCACATCTCCGCTCGACGAAGTCGAAATATTGTCCCAGT
>BNWE01000012.1 GCA_025998595.1 Alphaproteobacteria bacterium
CAATAGATGATGATAAAAATGTGTTAGCTCGTGCATAAAAGTACCTGCAATGACTTCCTGCTTTGAAGGATCATTAACCTTCGGGTTAATTCCACAAGTATAAGGTTTCTTTTCACAACACACCTCGTGAAAATAATTTAAATTTTTTTATTATTTTTTAACTATCCCTCATTTATAATAATATTTTTAGCATAGGGAGAAAATATCATGAAAGATGATATTGTAAATTTGTACATGCACGGAAGCTGCGTATTCACTTGTGCAATACTGGCGACAATTTTTGTGGTATCGGGGGCAATGGCGTTGGAGATTCCAATTAACGTCAAAACTGGTTCAGCAGTAGCTCTTGAAACAGGAAGAATTGTTAACGTTTCAGAGCCGATAACTTTGAGCGGAGGATGGATCTACGGATATTCGAAAAGCCAAGATCCAGAAAAGTTGGAGCCATGGAACGTTCCTGTTAATGAAGGGGAAATTAACCCTACCTTAGATCTTGGAGAGAATGGACGCATCGATGCAAGAACGCTGCTGGTGCGGAACGTGGCACAGTCCACAGTGTATGAGGTAAGCAACGACATTAGTGGAATCAATACAAATGTTGTCGTAAAAGCTATGCTTGGTAGTCAAACCATCCAAGATATGGAAGATTTGATTGCCCACGATAAAATTAAAGCATTATGCGTCGCACCAGCAACTGTTCTTGCTAATGACGCCAATACCGTCGACTTATCTGTTCCGAGTGGTACAACTGTTAGTCAAGAACAAAACGCTCTTGACGGTTATGTGAATGAGTTCCTCATTACAAAAGATGACGGTCAAGCGGAAGGCGACTGGGCTACGAGAAAAGTCATGAGTACATTTAAATCCGCTGACGGACAAGGAGCTGCTCTGTCGGTTAGAGCTTTCCCCAAACCTACAGACAACCTAGCCTACACCAAACTTATCCTCACTGGTGACTGGCAGAGGTATACAGGTGGAAAGTTCATTGGCAACGGTTACGTTGAAATTAACGCAAGTCACTCCCTTCCACAATCAGACATTATTATTGAAGGTCAGGGCACGCTAGCGTTGAAACAACAGCCCGCTGACGATATTACTTCCGAGTATACGACCGGTGAAGGTAGAAACATATTCGTTGCTGAAGGAGGAAACATCTGTAACGTTGAGGCGAGCGAAATTAAGCCAACACTCACTCTAGGAGCGAAAGGTCGCCTTATTTTTGGAAAGCCACCAGCTAAAGTTCCTAGTAGTGGTGGCGCCACAAAAGAGGAAGGTGGTTCCTCAGATAGGTGACGCGGTGGCAGCGGAGGATGATGGTGTCAAATCAAAATAGTCATCACTAGTATTGAATCCTGATGAACAGTTCTCAAGGAGGGAGACGCATGCATAGCCACTTCCTCCGAAGGGAGCGGAAGAGCCTTCTAAATTTAGAATAAGGCTCTTTCTTTTCAAAAAGACGTGATACACCGCTTCATAGCTCTAAAAAAGACTCAAAAATAGAGCGGGGCGCTTTTTTACTACTTCATATCTTATCATTGGCATACCTACATTAATAACAGAACCATACTACTTTTTAACTCCTTATTAACCGCTAACTCCGCTCAAAATTATGTAGCCTATTGTGTTTTTTGTTCATTTTTTAGCATTTTCTGCAAAAGCATAGACTCCCTAATTAGGTAGTCTATCCTCAAACAAAAAAGGTTGAAGTTTCAGGAATAAGTAGCACAGACGACCTAATTTTGAGCGGAGTTAGCGATTAACTATAATTCAACCTTCGCAATAGGTCTATTTTATAAAAGTTTCTTAGAATCATAAGTTATACTCCGTTTTGTCTTTGTAAAAATCTCTTTTTTGCATATAAAATAGTGGTGTTTTTGAAAAAATCAAGCAAAAAATAATGTTTTTCTATAATGGGCTTATTTTCACGTTGCTAGTTGTGTCGCATTATGCATGAGATAGGCCACGGTGATGAAGCCAACTCCGTTTGGAACCGGAAAAATCGCTCCGGCAATTTCGGACATGGCATCAAAGTCCATATCGCCAACGATCTTCTTTTTGCCGTCGATTTCGCGTCTGTTTATGCAAACGCCAATGACAACGGCGCCGGGTTTCAGGAAAAAACTCTGGAGATTATGGAAATAGCAAAGAGTTTTTTGTTTCTTTTTAGCTCAACATATGGCATTATTATAAGCATATAATATGGGATAACAAATGAGCAATAAATTAGGTAGAAATGAGTTGTGCTACTGTGGTAGCGGGAAAAAGTATAAGAAATGCTGTCTGCAATCAGAAGTTTCATCCGCTATCGATACTGTTGCAGCCACGGATTTAAAATGGTATCAATTCCGCTGTATGGAGGGAACGGTTATTGACAAACATCTAGTTCCTTACGTTACAAAGAAGCTTCCACGTGGCGTCATTGAATCAGCATACGAAGACTTTTTGCAAGATGAGGAGCTGCCAAAAGGCGTCGATGAAGAGTTATTCTTTGGGCGGTTTTTTACTCCGTGGTGTTTGTTCAATTGGATACCGTGCGATGATTTTGGGGTAGAGGATTTTAATGCTCAAGAAACATTGGCAGAGAATTATCTGAGACTTCACAGGAATAGGTTGTCTTCTAAAGAACGTCTTTTTATTGAGACTATGGTTCATGAGACCTATTATAGTTTCTACTGCGTATTAGACGTGGAAATCGACAAGCGTCTTACGGTGAGAGACACTCTTCTTGAAACTGTACACACCGTCAAAGAGTCGCAAGGAACTCGTCAATTAGAAAGAGGAGATGTTCTTTTTGGTCGTATTTTAACAATGGAAGATCAATCAATTTTTGTAGGATTGGCTCCTTTTCGTATGGGGCCCGAATATCTCCATAAACTTATTGATTTCCGAGAAATATTGCTTGAAGGAAAGGAAACTTTGTCTGTGGAGGATCTACGAGATGAGTCACAATATTTATTTGGTTGTTTTCTTGCGTTCCTCAACAATATGTTCAATAAACCGCCACCGATACTGGTGAATACTGATGACGAACTCGTAGTATTTGCAAAATCTCGCTTTAAATTAATGATAGCTCCGGAAGAGGCTTTAAATTGCCTATTGCCTCTCACATTGGGAGCAGAGCTGGATTATCTTTTGGAAGAAGCAGAAATGGATAAGTCCGGGAAAGTGAAAAAAATTGAATTTTCTTGGCTGAAAGAAGGAAATAAAAAACATAAAGCATGGGATAACACCATTCTTGGTAATATCATAATTGAAAAAGGCAAGCTTACATTGGAAACGAATTCTAAAGAGCGTGCGAAATTGGGAAAGGAATTGTTGGAAGAATATTTAGGCGATAAAATTTCCTTTCAATCGATCTCCGCAAAGACTCCAGAACAAGAAATGCGCTCATTGAAGAAATCGAACAGTAAGAAAGAAGAGGAGGCCGATGAAGAACTTGAGAAGTCGCCAGAAGTCAAAGAGATGCTACGTAATATGGCCGAAGAACACTGGACGAATTGGTTCGACGAGCCAATTCCACTTTTAAAAGACGAAACTCCTCGCCAAGCTGCCAAAACAAAAGAAGGCAGAGAAAGACTCGAAGCTTTGTTAATGGAGTATGAACACGGTATGAATGACGATGATAATGATGACAATCCATTTAAAGCTGATATTGAGTATTTAAGGAAAGAATTATGTCTTGATTCATAGTTACAAGCTGCACATGCGTTGTTTAATAAAACGCATGTGTCGCAGATACCGAAGCAGTGAGCACCTGTGGTGCAACCACTTAGTCGTCAACATCTATGGTCAGCTTTTTCCCCTGAATTGTACCTATGGCGTTGTAGACAATCGGATAGTTGATATTTCCGTGACCAAACTCATTAGTGACAAAGACGGGAATATTTACCATTTCAGCGAATTTCTTCAGAAATGCCGCCACATCTGCCTGCGATCCACCGTTGGAAAAACGTCCGAACACTATCGCTTTTACTCCGGACAATTTTCCGGCTTCTTTCAGATGAATCATGGATCTATATACCCACCATGGAACCATATTTATATCCTCTATAAATAGTATCTTGCCATTGGTCTGAATTTCCCAATTGGTTCCAATGCTCGATTCCACCGATGTTAGATTTCCGCCAGTCAGTCGGCCTCTTATGGCCTTTTGCCTTACAGCTTCATGATTGATCGGAAATAGTGGGCCAATGCTATATTTCTTGACTTTTCCTTCTAATATTTTAAGCAGCGTCTCGAATCTTTCGTTGGTAAATTCCGTTTTGCAAAGATGCATGAGCACTGGAGCATGAATGGCCTTCCAGCCCCAATTTTTGATCACAAAAAGATGCAGGGACGTTATATCGCTGAATCCCACCAGTGTTTTCTTTGGAGGAACTGGAAGTTTACTTAAGCCTTCAATTATAAAGCCACTACCGAAACCACCCCGCACAGCCCAGATGATTTTATGCCTAGAATCAACGGCTTTTCTAAATAAATTTACTCTATTTTCTTCTGTATCAAAACATCGGAAGTAATTTTTGTTTTCCAGCGCTTCCGGGAGGATGTTTATACCATAGTTATCAACCATATCTTTCATTTCTGGTACCAGATGCGAATAGATGCCGCTTCCGGGAGTAACCGCAACCATATCCAGTCGGCCAACTCTGCAATACATTTGAAGTCTCTTGTCGTTTTCTATTCTATTATTCCGATGCCTAATAGGCTCTTCTTTTTCAGGGATAACATCGACCGCCTTACGTTTTGTGTCCTGACATCCGGAACATAACAAAACAAGAGACGCCATAACAATTACCTTACTCATAAAAACTCCGTTCATTAATCTATATTAGCCAACGTGACACTGCCACTCACTCCGCATATATTTTTTTTCATGTCGAATGTGAGGTTCGCTGCAATTCATCCCTCATGATCAAAAAATTTTCATATAGCATTGGCAAATCCCTAACAACTACATTCCAAACGACTACTGGATTAATTCCTTCCAGATAATCGTGAACCAAAATGTTTCTAAATCCAGATAAGCTTTTCCACGGAATATCCTCGTATTTCTCTTTTATTCTTAGAGATATTTTCTGCGTTGATTCTGACAAGACCTGCAAATTCCTAATGACAGCATCATACAGCATACCATTACTCTCAAAATCATCGAACAAAACATCTGCAATATACGAAGCTATCGTTTCAGACGTTTCGATAACATGATCGATATATAACAAATCGTCTTTCACAATAATTGTGCTTCCTGCATTACACGACTAGCGATACGCTTATGAACATAACCTTCGAACGCAACATCTACCTTTTTCTGCAATAACTCTTCTGTTTCATATTGAAAACGCCCTATGCCCAAAAGACTCGCGTTATCTCTGATAGAAATTAGAAAATCTACGTCGCTGTCGTCAGTAGCGTCGCCGCGAGCCGTCGACCCAAAGACTTTTACACAACTGATGCCACATTTATCTGCTATGCGCAAAATCTTATCTCGAAACTTGCTTCTTAATTCAGTTATAACCACATCCATTACCTACATTTCCATAAGCAAATTCTACCAGAAATAAGCCTTGGTAACAAGCTATAAGAAATTTCCGAATGGTATGCGAGATGTGCTTGCAACGCTGAAGTTACTTTAGCATTGAAGGTAGTACTCGCATACATTTCGGAAGGTAGCGAAGCAGAAAACGGATCCAACGTCACGTTGGACTATTTTTCGAGATCTTTCATTTCAGAAAGAAACGCAAATGTCTTGGTAACCTTCCCGGCAATACAGAAGACAACGACGCTTGCTCCAACCACTGCCAGCAGTGCGAGGTTTCTATTCTGTCCGCCTAACATGTAATAGGGAGCAGCGTAGGTATTCATGAAAAGTATAGAAGCCAACATTATCGCTGAAATTAAGACTTGCTTAAAGCACTCTTTTATTGTATCGCACTCTATTTTTACGGTTCCCAATCTATTTAGCACAAACAGGAGATATATTCCATTGCACCAGGAAGACAGCGACGTCGCAAGCGCAATTCCCGTATGCTTCATGCATGGCATTAGAACAGCTATAAACAAAAGGTTAGTTACAATGGATATAATTCCACCATTTAACGGGGTTCTCGTATCCTTGTGGGCGAAGAATGTTGTGGTGAGCACCTTGGTCATCATGTATGACGGAAGTCCAAACGCGAAGGCAGCCAGTGCTGGAGCCGCCGCAGCAACTTGTTCAGGACCGAAATTCCCTCTTCCGTACATGGCTCCAGTTATTTCCTCTCCCAACGAAATGAACAAAACCGCAGCTGGAAGTGTAAATATGAAAGCAAAGAGAAGACCAAGATTCATTTGTTTTTTGGCAGCATCGTTGTCTTTGGCATGTATGGCCTTTGTCAGCGGAGGAAGCAGAGCGGTACTAAAGGCTATTCCCAAGATTCCCACTGGAAACTGATTGACGTGATCCATGTAGTAGAAGTATGAAACCGCTCCAGTTGGCAGAAACGACAGTACCACAAAGTCTATTATAACGTTCAGCTGCCAGACGCCGGCTCCTATGGCTCCGGAAATTAATTTTTTAAAGAAAGCTTTCACTTCTTCCGTCATGGCTGATATGTTGAAGCCAATGTTGAGTCCGCACATTCTGACATTTATCCACAGGATAGCAGCCTGAATTACTCCTCCAAGAAATACGGCCCATGCCATGGTATATGCGGTACTAGGAAACCACAAAGCGCCCACAAATAAAGCTATAATAATGCAGATATTCAACACCAATTGCACAGCTGCCGGCATTGCATATCTGTTTATGGTATTTAAAACTCCCGTAAACAGAGCAACCAAGAAAGATGCAGCAATGTATGGCGAGCAAACTCTTCCCATGATAACCAAATGCTCAAATTTTTCCGATGCTGTATCTATTCCTGGCGCATAGCAAGATATGATATGCCTGAAAAAGATTAGGCATATAATCGTTATAAATGAAACCAGAAACACCAGCCACGTCAGCACCTGGGAGGCGATTTTTTCTGCTTCTTTCTGCCCTTTATCCTTTAGCGCATCGGAGAATATCGGAAGGAAAGATGCGTTAAAAGCTCCCTCAGCAAACAATTTTCTTAGCACTTGGGAGAATTTAAACGCGGTGGAAAACAAATCTGCAAACATTCCGGCTCCGAGAAACGCAGATTGGGCGATATCCCGTGCTAGACTGCTCAGACGGTACGCGAGCGTCCATCCACCAACAGTTACAACATTTTTTATCAAACTCATGACTACCTCAAAAACACTAAACCTCTTTTAGATAACATGTAAGTTGAATCAATACAAGCATGAGGTTAGGCAGCTTGCTACCCCAGCATTCATATGAATATCCACAAAGCATGGGAAAAAGGCAGGCAAAACAAGAGGTTAGATGTGCATCGAAGTCCACGCTTAAAATTAGAAGGTTTTGATCTCAGAATTTTTTTGCGTGAGAATTTTTTCTGTTTTTCGGAGCAGTTTCTTTGGTTCCGCTTCAGATTGCAATCGCTCCATTAAATCTTTTTCTATGACACTTGCTAAAACAGTAATTTCACCTGTTTTTAATCTCATTTAAAACTCCAATCATTACTAAAAATTGCTGGAATCTTAACATATTTTTAACATTTCAAAAACAATGGGTGGGGCAGGAAATGCACAGTAGGTGTTGTTTTATCGGACGATTCGTATTATTTTGGTCGTATATCCGTTTTTCTAGAGATTGTTTTGGAGATTTATAAATGAGAGCGAAGGTTGCGAAAAAAGATATGTTGCCGGCGGTTATGCGGACAGTGAGTGTTGCGGACAGAAAGTCAGTCGTTCCAATCTTGTCGCATGTTCTTCTGGAATTTAACGAGTCAGGATTGCACCTGAAAGCGACGGATTTAGATCATTCGATAATGGAATTCGTACCTGCCGAAGCAGATACATTTGGCTGCGTTGCGGTTCCTGCCGTTACATTGAACGATATCGTTAGAAAATCTCCTGATAATTCAGTCTTGGAGTTCTCCCTGATAGATAAGGGGCAGAAATTGCTGGTGACCGCTGGAAAGTCAAAGTTCGAGCTGTCCATACTGGATTGCTCTGATTTCCCCGAAATAGCCACCATAAAAAGCACCTGTGATTTCACGCTGAAATCGTCGGATTTAAGCAGACTCGTTAGTCGCACGAAATTCTCCATATCTCCGGAAGAAAACCGGCATAACTTGAGCGGCATCTTTTTTCACAAGGAAGAATCGAAACTGAAGGCTGTTTCCACCGACGGTCATCGCCTTTCTCTGTCACAGATGGATGTCGACGTCAAAGAAACTCTCCAGGGCGTGATAATCTCCAGAAAAACAGTATTTGAAGTTAAGAAATTGCTGGATACATTTACCGGAGACGTGTCCATGACATTTAGCGCCAATCAGGTGCAGTTTGTGATGGGAGATGTTATTTTTATCTCAAAACTCGTGGAGGGAAATTTCCCGGAATATAAGAGGGTCATTCCGGAAACATCCGTAGAATTTTTTCTTGTGAATAGAGCTGGATTTCTGGAGATTATAGATCGTATTGCCGTCATTTCAGACGATAAAGTGAAATCCATAAAACTGGAACTCAACAAAAATATGCTTTATTTTTACGTTGCCAATAGCAAAGTCGGAAGCGGTAGAGACGAGATGGAAGTCACTTATTCCGGTCCCAACTGGAACTCAGGATTCAACGCCAGCTATCTACTGGATGTCGCGCAAACTCTCCAGGGCGAATTCCTAAAAGTATACGTGAGAGATGCTTTGGCTTCGATTTTAATTGTTGACGAGTCAGAACCTGATTCCTTGTTCGTTGTCATGCCGATGAGGATCTAGGACAACGACGTGGATGATAAAAATGCTGGCATTACGAAACTAACCTGCAAAAATTTCAGATCCTACAGAACGCTGGCGTTGAATATATCGTCTATGTTTGTTGTATTTCACGGAGAAAACGGAGCCGGCAAAACCAATATATTGGAAGCCATATCGTTATTTTCGTCGGAACGTGGGCTGAGAAAAGCTCCTGTTGCTGATTTAAATTGCATTGGCAGCTCCTCCGCCTCCTGGAACGTCGAATTACTCCTGAAAAAAGACGACTACAAGACGCAGCTATCCACCAACGCCCAGAACGGCAGACGCGTCGCTCGCATAGACGGCACAAGCGCTTCCAGCCTGTCGAAGTTTGAGGAATCGCTCTGGCTGCTGTGGATCGTTCCCGGCATGGATAACCTTTTCATAAATTCAATGTCTGACCGGCGTGCTTTTTTCGATCATCTCGTTAGCGGATACGAAAAGAGGCACAAGTCCACTCTCCGCAAGCTGGCGGATTTACAAAAAGAACGGCTACACGTAATTTTTCATCGAAAAGACGAAAGCTGGCTCAGTATTCTCGAAGAAAGAATTGCCGAAGAAAATGTGAAAATCACCAAGTCACGATTGGAATTCATAGATTTGCTCCACAAAGTATTTGATGCGCATCCATCGGAATTTCTCAGACCAATCGTGTCCATTTCCGGAGAAATAGAGAAAATATATCGTACGCACAGCGAAGAAGACTCAATTTTGGAAATAATGGAAATTCTAAAAAGAAATCGCTACATTGACTCAGAGAAACAAACAACGTCCGTCAGCGCTCAAAAAAGCATCTGGGAAGCGAGGCACCGAAAAACATCGCTGGAGGCGGAAAATTGCTCCACCGGTGAACAGAAAGCGTTTCTGATTTCGCTGGTCTTGGCAGTTTTTCGGATATACAAAAGGACGCGCACCGGTATACCAATACTGCTGCTGGATGATCTTATGGTGCACCTGGACGAAAAGCGCCGAAGGGATCTGGCCACCGAGCTCACAGAACTAAACGTGCAGACGTTTTTCACAGGAACAGACCGCCACTTTTTTAAAGACATATTGCCGATATCCCAGGTATATCATGTTGAAAAATCCATATGCAGTATGCAGGCAAGCATAAAACAATAAAAATTTCATTATTCTTGCAAAAAAATCATTTTTATGGCTTGCTTTTCAGATAAAGAGACACTATATTCTTGTCATGTTACGATTATTTATAAACGAAGAAAAGGATGAGAAACATGAAAAATAGAGTTTTAAGAATAGTATCCAGCATGATGCTTACGCTTTCGGTGGTTGGTACGACTTGTTCAGCGAATGCTACGGCTTTTTCAAGAAATGCAGAAGAGGCAACTTGTAAATTTCAGAAGGGAGCTGATTCGGAAACAACGGAACAAAAAATTGCCATTATCAAAAACTGTTTCAAACGGGAAAGCATTTATGGAGATGATGTATATCGGATTTCCGGAGAACAACTGTTTGAGTTTTTAGATGGAAAACTTCTAGAAAGAGATCGCAAATATTTCGATAGGTTAAAAATACTAATGGATCAGGCTTGCAATTTGGAGGCGTCCGGCTCTTGTGATTCAGACAAAGAGTGCTATGATCTCGCAGTGAAGATCGCTGGACTTTATCTTGGGGCAAGTGGAGGAATTTTTTGTTTTGAAAAAGGAATGCCTGTCTGTGCATGGGAGGAATCTCTTTTTGAAATGACAAAAAATCCACTTGGGGCAAAATTAATGTTGTCATTGCTGCTCTTGAGGAGAATTAGCAATAGTGATGTTGCCAAAAATTTTGCCTACAAATTTAACCATTCCATTCTGGTGAAGCATCCAGCTCCTGGAAAAGATGGAAAACAGTCGGAAGAGGAAAATGAAGGAAACGCATTTTATCGCGAAGGTAAGCTTGTGTTTTGCCCCGAAGACTCGCCGGCACACCCCGTGGCAAGCGTCCTCATGCATGAATTTACACACTTTTATCACTACTTGTTGTTTGGATGTATGTCGCACGGCAGAACGCTTCTGGTAAATATGTCATTTGACGATAATCTTTTCTTAACAAAGACATTATTTCCAACGAAAAACTTAGGCGGAGATCGTACCTTTAGTAAATTCTCCGATGGGATGTTGACGGAAATAGGTCAAAAAACGGTTAACAAGGCATCGCTAGTCGTTTTGCTAGAGTGGCTTAAAAACACAGATGATAAGCATACATTACAGATAACGAAGGAAAAGCATGAATTGTATAAAGCCCGCCTGTCTGCAGCAACAGCACAAGGTGATTTGAGAAGAATAGCGGCTGATCTTATAGCTGAATATGCATTTTCTCATAATTATTGGACAACTGCAGAGGAGATGCTGACAATTGCTGGTGTGGTTCATATAAAAGAAGGGAATGGCAGACGTGTTGTTGTTGTTGACAGTGGACACGAAACATCATTTTGCAGAGGCTGTGAAAATTCTTGGGCTTTGAGCTCTACCGGCAATATGGATGCCATCAGATTTTGGCATGGTAGTACATTGTTTAAAAGAGTCACCAACACAAATGCAAATATTTGGAATGTTTTGCAAAGCCTCTGGATTACTGAAGCATATAATAAAACCATAGATGAATATCAAAATAGAACGAGAGTAAAAGTATGGCAAATGTGTCAGGAGGGAAAAATGTTCGGCAATTACTACTGCGACTCTGCCTCGCTGCCACAGTGGCAACTAAATCTGTTGCGGTCTGCTTACGGATTCGCGCCAACAGAAAATTCAAACAATTGTGACATTATCAGAGGGCATTTTGCACTAAAGAGCACCGATGTGGACGATGTGCCGGCAGAAAAATTATTTGAATACGTAAAAAACATTTTTCTGCCGTGGAAAGAGTGGGCGTTGGATGAGTGTGAGTTTGGTTCTCATAGAGCATCTTTCGACAAAAGCTGCGAAGTTTTTGTTACATTAGGTAGTCTAATGGATGAAGTTTGTGAGCTGGAAAAACTTCATTCTTACTTCGGTGAAAATTCATCGAGAGTCACAGGCAAGATTATGGCATTTTATAGGAAAAATGGCGAATTTCGAGGGTTGTTTGACATAGATGGCATATTTGCCAATGGCAAGCTTTTATTTGAAGATGCTCTCCGAAAAATGATAGAAAATCCATCAGGTGCCAAAAAATTATTATCATTGCTGTTGCTGAGAAATATTGTTAAAGATGTTCAATATGGATATGACTATGGTATGACTGGTTGTCGAGCCGCTATCTGTTGTATTGGCGATAGTTTTGCCTGTAAATTCGATCATCATATTTTGATAACAATTGCAGCTTCGGAAGAAGAAAGTATGTTTAGTCCTGAGGGCTATATAAGCTTGCCGTTGTATCAAGAGAGAACCGAGGATAATATAAGAAGGCTATCGGGTATTCTTATGCGCGAGCTAACAAGTTTTTATCGTTTCCTATTATTGGGAACGATGCAAGCCTGAGCAGTAAATGCAACAGCTTCTATTGATGCGTAGAACACTAACTATGCAAAAAATTAGGATGGCGGTCCTATATTTGAGCCAAGAGAGAAAATAATATTGCGTTACTAGAACGGTTTTCCTTCGGGAGAGCCGTTTTTTCACCGGAACAGATATCCACTTTTTCAAAGACATATTGCCGATATCCCAGGTATATCATGTTGAAAAATCCATATGCAGTATGCAGGCAAGCATAAAACAATAAAAATTTCATTATTCTTGCAAAAAAATCATTTTTATGGCTTGTTTTTCAGATAAAGAGACACTATATTCTTGTCATGTTACGATTATTTATAAACGAAGAAAAAGGATGGGAAACATGAAAAATAGAACTTTATGCATAGTGTCCAGCATGATGTTGGCGCTTTCGGTTGTGGGGACAATCTGCTCTGTAAGTGCATATCCATTTGTACAGCTGAGTGAAGTAAGCTATTCAAGCAAATGGGAGGAAAAATTTAACAAATTTATCAAACCATATTTTGGAACAGAAACAATAAACGGGGAAAATGTATGCCGGGTTTCCGGAGAAAGATTAGCCAATTATCTAGATAAAAACAAACAGGAGTTTTTTACCCAAAGAAATGAGCCAAGCTTTATCAGATTGAAAGAGTTAATGGATGAGGCTCACAATCTACAAATAGCACTCGATTCAAATGAATCTAATAAAGATTCCTATTATCTTGGATATAAGAGCGCCAGAGAGATTTATAATAAAAGCCAGGACTTGTTTTATCGTAATCTATCGGGTAATAACCTCAGCCTATTTAATGGAGCTCTTTGGGAAATGGCTGGAAATCCACATGGCGCAAAAAGATTGCTATCATTGCTATTGTTAAAATTGCTTGCTGAAAAAGGGAAGAAAAATCCTTTTGCCTACAAATTCCATTCTATTAAGATAGAAGCCACATATGAAGAAGGAAAAGATCGGATTGGATATGATGCCGGTAAGATCATTCTCTCATTATCTAGCGCCAATGAAAAGAAACCTTATACTTGTGGAATTAACCCGAAGGTTAATGATCCTTCAAAGCAGGAAGTCATTGCAGGTACTTTTATGCACGAGCTAACACATTTTTATCATCATCTATTGTTTGGTCTTACTTGCAAGCCACAGGACAAAAATCCGATTGTAAGCATGCTGTCATCTGATGATTGCAAGATGGAAGATCTATTTCTAGCGCGGAGTAGAAAAGATTTTTCCAATAAGATATTGCAGAGAATTGGAATAAATCCAATTGGCTTAAAAGACTCCTTGAAAAGCCTGCTGGTTGACTTGAAAAATAGAGAGTTACCAATATCCGACAAAAAGTATAATGGTTATACTCTAAGGTTAAATGCACTGGAGCTAAGCAATACGATAAAACCAGACGATTCATTAGAAAAAATAACAGCTGATCTAATAGCTGAATACATGTTTTCTAAAAATCGTTGGACAGATCAAGAGGAAATGTTGACAATCTTTGGAACTGTTCCCGTAATGACAAATAACGAGAGAGTGTTTGTTGCCGACAGAGAGAACCACAACTCCTTTCTTAGAAGATCCAGATTGCAATCAAATAGATTTTTTCATGGCGGAACATATGCACCACAGAGTTCGCAGACATTAAAGGATGTTTTGCGATATATAAATCTTCGTTTTATGGAACGTAATGTGGCTACCGGTGGATATAATCCTGTTTTGTACGGTGAATCTACTGAGTCCAAATACACTAAAATTGCGAATTTTTTTGAGAATGAAATATCCGAAGATCTGCGTAGAATGTCCGAAAGAGGAGAAACGAGCGGAAACCTTCTTTTTGCCAGTATATGCAACTTCGCTAAAGCCAAAGAGTGCAAATTAGCCACCTACGTAAATAGGTCAAAGACTGCGCGTTTCGATCTACAAGAGCAGCAAGAGCGCGAGCGTCAAGCACAGTTGGCAGCGCAGTGGGAACGTGAGCGTCAAGCGCAGTTAGCGGCACAGCGGGAGCGTGAGCGGCAGGCACAGTTGGCGGCAGAGCAGGCAGAACGTGAGCGTCAAGCACAGTTGGCGGCGCAGCGGGAACGTGAGCGTCAAGCGCAGTTAGCGGCACAGCAGGAACGTGAGCGTCAAGCGCAGTTAGCGGCACAGCAGGAACGTGAGCGTCAAGCGCAGTTAGCGGCACAGCAGGAACGTGAGCGTCAAGCGCAGTTAGCGGCACAGCGGGAGCGTGAGCGGCAGGCACAGTTGGCGGCAGAGCAGGCAGAACGTGAGCGTCAAGCACAGTTGGCGGCGCAGCGGGAACGTGAGCGTCAAGCGCAGTTAGCGGCACAGCAGGAACGTGAGCGTCAAGCACAGTTGGCAGCGCAGCGGGCAGCACAGTTGGCAGCGCAACAGGCAGCACAGCGGGCAGCACAGTTGGCAGCGCAACAGGCAGCACAGCGGGCAGCACAACGGGCAGCACAACGGGCAGCACAACGAGCAGCACAACGGGCAGCACAACGGGCAGCACAACGAGCAGCACAACGGGCAGCACAACGAGCAGCACAGCGAGCAGCGCAGCGAGCAGCACAGCGAGCAGCACAGCGAGCAGCACAGCGAGCAGCACAGCGAGCAGCACAGCGGGCAGCACAGCGGGCAGCACAGCGGGCAGCACAGCGGGCAGCACAGCGGCCAGCACAGCGGCCAGCACAGCGAGTAGCACAGCGAGCAGCACAGCGGCCAGCACAACGAGCAGCACAACGGCGGAAACTGAAGCCGCAGAAACTGATGCAAGCAAAAATTAGGGGCGTCAAAATTCTGAACAAAAAGAGATTTGGAAAAAATAAACGATAATATGCTCAGATGCTGTCCAGCAAACTATGTCGATATTCGTTGGAAACGGTTTTTCTTCGGGAAAGCCGTTTTTTGTTTTGGTGTGTCGTATTCAGAAAAGATGCGCTGAGCTTACAGAACTAAACATGCAGACGTTTTTCACAGGAACAGACAGCCACTTTTTCAAAGACATATTGCCCATATCCCAGGTATATCATGTTGAAAAATCCATATGCAGTATGCAGACAAGCATAAAATAATAAAAATTTCATTATTCTTGTAAAAAACATTTTCAGAACTTGTTTTCTGGATAAATAGACACTATATTCATGTTATGTATTTATAAATTAAAAAATGGTGAAAGATATGAAAAATAGTATTTTGTGCTGTGTGGCCAGTTTGGTATTGGCGCTTTCGGTTGTGAGTACAACTTGTACTGTAAATGCAGAGCCTCTTGGGTTTGCAAAAGTGATAGCTAAAAAAGACAATCCAAATGAATGGAACGACAAACTTGATATTATCAAGAGCTGTTTCAAGACAGAGAACTTTGGAAAGGATCGTCTATATCGTATCTCCGGAGAAAAATTGGTTGATTATCTAAGCGCTCACCAAGGACAATTTTTTCAAACCAAAGGTGAACAAAATCGCTTTGCTGAATTGCAAAATCTAATGTATAGAGCTCATGGCCTGGAGATGCTCAATTCAGATTCAAATGAAAAGTTACGTCGTCTTGCATATGAGGTTTTGGAGTTTTACGTAAAAAAGAGCGCGCCTTTGTTTAAGTGTCCGTATGCCTACAAGCATAGGTTTAATGATTCTCTTCGGGAAATGGTAGAAAATCCATATGGCGCCAAAAGGCTGATATCGCTGATGCTATTGAGAATGATTGGCGATAACGATACGAGTCCTTTTGCCGTGGGATTCGACCGTCCTATTCAGATAAAATCTGCTGAAAAAGGGGAAAGAGGAGCCTTCTTACATGCCTTAAAATGGAGCCATATAAATGGCGTCATCAAAGAGATCGAAAAAAAAGAATGGAGCATTAAGTTGCCGTTTTTTGAAAAAACAAAAGATGCCGGAGGTAGTTCGCTTATGCACGAGCTAACGCATTTTTATCATTTCTTGTTGTTTGGGAATATGCCAGATGATATTAATTCCATGACAAGAATGGCATCGGACGACAATTTTTTTCTAAACAAAAGGCTATTCCCGACGCGTTACATGGACAATGATCATACCTTTGGCAAGTTCTCCGATACGATATTTAATGCGATTGGTAATAAGAAAATCAACAAAGCAACCTTGGGTAAATTGCTGAATGACCTCCGGACTCCTATCACGGAGAAAGGAGAAGTTAACACTGAAGTGTTGCCGATAACAAAAGAAAAACACAGTTACTACAAGAGAAAATTATCTAACGCAACAAATAATTCTCTAAAAAAAATAGCGGCTGATCTTATCGCTGAATATGCGTTTTCATATAATTATTGGGTGAACAAAGAGGAAATGCTAACAATATTCGGGCTGGTTCCCACAGTAGGAAATGGTAAGCATGACATTGTTATCGATAGAGATATCTCTAGTGCTTTTGATCAAAAAAGCAAATTAAAACACAAAAAGGACAACATAAAGTGGATTGTGTTCGCACATGAAATCACATATTTTTCAGAATATTTGCCAAAAAGTACGCCGGAAAGGATGTCATCGCAGGTGCGTAACATTTTGAAGAAGCTTGGAATTGTTTCAATATATGTGGAAACTGTGAATGACTACCAAAAAACGGCAGAAAAAAAAGTTGAGGACATGTATGACAATGGAGATGCGTGTGGCAATAGCCTGTATCCAGAAGGAGCACAACAACTCACCAAGCAGAAGCCGTCCGCAAAGCAGAAGCCGTCCGCAAAGCAGAAGCCGTCCGCAAAGCAGAAGCCGTCCGCAAAGCAGAAGCCGTCCGCAAAGCAGAAGCTGCTCGCAAAGCAGAAGCTGCTTGCAAAACATAAGCAGCTTGCAAAGCAGAAGCCGTTCGCAAAGCAGAAACTGCTTGCAAAGCAGAAGAGACGGTTCGTCAAGAAGAAGCAATTTGCTAAATAGAGGCGAATCATGAGGTGAAAACTGAAGCAAGAGAAGGGCGGCAAAAAATAAGTGATAACATGCTTCGATGCTGTACTGTGAACTAAAACGACTTTTCGTTGCAGAAACGGTTTTTCTTCGGGAAAGCCGTTTTTTGTTGTTTTTCTAATCTAAAAATAATGCGTTTATAGTTAATTGTTTTTTTTTGTAAAAAATCATCTTGGGGGACTTGTTGCTTACACAAGGAGGCACTATATCCATATTGTATCAGATATTTGCAAAACAAAGAAAAGGATGAGAAAGATGAAAAACAAAGCTTCATGCATAGCAGCTGGTTTCGTGTTGGCGCTTTCTGCCGTGAGTACAACTTATTCCGCAAATGCAGAGCAACAGATTGCTCGCAGACCAACAATGGTAAGATCTTCGGCAAAATTACAGGAAAAACTCAACATTATCAAGGCATGCTTTGGATTAGAGAAAAAATCCACAGAAAAAGTATGTCGTATTTCCGGAGAAAAACTGGCAGATTATCTGGGTAAAAACGCACGTCTGTTTTTTAAATCCGAAAACGAATATGGACGTTTTTCGGAATTGAAAAACCTAATGTATAAGGCTCACAGCTTAGAAGTGCAAAATGGAAACTCCAATAATCTGGCAAATGAGATCATGAAATTTTATGAAAAAAAGAGCAAGCCTTTGTTTGATTGCAGAAAACTGGCTGGCGTTGACAAAAAGCTATTTGATGATGCTCTTCGGGAAATGGTAGAAAATCCATATGGCGCCAAAAGACTGCTATCATTAATGATGTTGAGAATGGTTGGCGAAAACAAGAAAAACAATCCGTTTGCCTATGGATTTGAGCGTCCTATTCAGATAAAAACTACAGCTTTTGAAGAATCTAGCGATGTATTTAATACTGGAGGTTTTATCAATTTGTCGCTCTCTAAAAAGTCAATGAAAGGAAATAAGCTTAAAAAACACGAACTTATCTCAAGTACGCTTATGCATGAACTAACACATTTTTATCATCACTTGCTGTTTGGGATGATGTCGACATCTGAAGCGAGAGAATCAATGGTAAGGATGGCGTCGGATGGTGCTTCCCGCCTAACAAAAATACTGTTTCCAACGCAGGACTTAGACAAAGGTCATACCTTTGGCAAATTCTCTGATGCAATATTTAAGGCAATTGGCAACAAAAAAAATGACAAAAGATCCTTAAGCGAATTGCTGAATGATCTTCGGACTCCTCCTGCCAGGAAGAAAGAAAAAGATAGCGCTGAACTATTACCGATAACAAAAGAAAAGTATGATGATTATTGTCACAAGTTAAAGACGGCAAGAACAAAAGATTCCTTGAAAAAAATATCAGCCAATCTTATAGCTGAATATGCATTTTCACCTAATTATTGGACTGATCAAGAGGAAATGCTGACAATCTTTGGGCTAGTTCCTACGATTGCAAACAATGAGCGTGTTATTATTATTGATAGGGATAATCAGAGTGCTTTCGAAGGGAGTCCTAAATTAAAAGGAAAACTTAAGCATTTTACCCATAAGCGTAAATATTTTGCGGAAAGTGCATCGAAAAAATTAGGTAACGTTTTGAAAAATCTCAGAATTGCATCAGTATATAAAGAAACTGTGAATGATTACCAAGAAGTAACGCGAGAAAAAGTGAGCGCAATGTTTAGAAAAGGATATACATGCGGCAATATCCTGTATCCGGAGCATGCATAGAAAATGGCTGGAGCAGCGAGCTGGGCAAATTCGGAGGAGCATTTTTTGAAACAGACGGAAACGGGAATGTTTGTTTTTCAATAGAGGAATCGGTATTCTCGTTTTCAAGAATTTCATGTTATAGATGTGGTTGGAGATCACGATTACAATTTCTTTCGAAAAATGAGCACTTTGTTCGTGAGATTCGTCATGGTAGATGACCGGCCCGAATGAGAACTAAAAGCCAATGGAATCAACTGAATTTTTTTTCAAAATAATTCTGTACAATGCGCATTAACAATATTATGATAATTTTAATTAATTTTCCTTCTGTTTGTTGGTTTTTGGGTATGTTTAAGCTGCTGATGGGGTGCATTTTATTGTTTGGGTGCAGCAGGATTGATGAATCGAGGGTTCCTCAGCAGAAGGGAATGGATCGCGATGCATTTGATCTGTTTTCCACTCCAATTGATGATTTTTTGCAGGACATAAATCTTCCGTACGATGCGGCGCCAAATGCCTATGATAATAACTCTGAAATCAGCGAAAAATTTCGCAAGTGTATCTCAATTTCCGCCACCGAAAACATGCGTATGAGGGAAGTGCTCACTCAAATGGCAACGTTGGCCGGTGTAAATATTTTTATTGCCCGAGATATTGAAGGGAGCATCTCTTTCTCTGCTAAGGATCGTCCGTTTCTGGATATTCTTCGGGATATTTGCAGTTGCTCAAATTTGAAGTACTGCATAAAAGGAAATTCCATAAAAATCGAGTATGATTCT
This sequence comes from Alphaproteobacteria bacterium, assembly GCA_025998595.1. Next base: position 19,697 of record BNWE01000012.1, read on the forward strand.
CCTACTTTGCACACATACAGCATTCCTTCCCTAAATATACAGAGGGATACGCACAGTTCGATGTCCATTGCCACGGATATATTTTCCGATAATATTTCGGGATTTAGCGAAACGAAAGACGCCAAAAGTGGCTCATCCCAAAACAACGGCTCCAATAGTTGTGTTACCGGAACAACCAAGAGCGATTTCTGGACAGAATTGGAAAACACTCTGAAGGCCATAGTTGGGGATATGGAAGGAAACTATGTCACCATCCATCGACAAACAGGATTGATCAACGCCTGCACCACACAGGAAAAACATGATGAAATCCAGAATTACCTGAATTTATTGAAGGATGCGTCTGAAACGCAGGTGCTCATTGAGGCAAAAATCCTAGAGGTTAGGCTGAACGACAAGTTCAAAAGTGGCATCAATTGGGATATTGTGGCGGGAAGAGGTGTTTTCAAAAGACCTTTTGGCGAAACCGGTGAAGAAAGGCTTTTTTCAGCCGGCATTAAGGGAGCTAAGAGAGGCAGTCTAAGCACTATTGCCGGTTTTATAGAGGAATTCGGATCCGTAAAAACTCTCTCAAGTCCAAGAATTACTGTGCTAAACAATCATTCAGCTGTGTTTAAAGTTGCCCAAAACGAGGTCATATATATGCCGGAGTTTCAGAGACAGTACAGTGGCTATAAAGGCGATTCGATGAACACGACGATGTTATCTGCGAATATTAGAACAATTCCAATTGGTCTGGTTATGACAGTTCAACCATCCATCGATAGAAAAAATAACACTATTTTGTTGAGTTTGCGTCCAACCATATCCAAAGTAGCCAAATACATAAAGGTGCCGGTTTTGTGTCAAGCTGATATTAGAACTGGGTACAAGAAAGAGCCAAAAAAAGAAGATAACAAAGAAGCTCAAATGCATGATATTCCAGTTGTAGATGTGCGGGAGCTCGATTCCGTGCTGAGACTTCACTCCGGTCAAGTTGCAGTAATGGGAGGATTAATGCATGAGAAATCCACCAATAATAGAGAGGGATTGCCTGGAGTCGAAGATACGCCACTTGATTTCATAAGTGGCTCTCGGGAAAAAAGCACTGACGTGACTGAGCTTGTGATCTTTCTGAGAGCAACTATTTTAAGTAACAAATCGAAAATGCATCATAGGGCGGACGAAAAGGTATACAAGAAGTTTGCGCATGAGATGCGTAAGTTGGAGTTTAAAAATGAAACTACAGCTAAGAAATAGATATGGCGGATTTTCCCTGATTGAGGTGGCCATAGCAATTGTCATAATCGGGTTGATCGCAAGCTTTACGCTGAAGGGGAGGGAACTAATTCGTACTGCAAAGCTGAGATCCGTCATTGAGCACGTAAATTCCGTTCGGGTTGCAACTCAGGCATTTGTAGAAAAATATGGAGCGATGCCCGGCGATTTGGCCAATGCGAAAGACTTGATCGGCGATTCCGTTGCCAATGGAAGAGGGGAGGGGAGCATAATTTCCATCGATGATTCCCAAAGATTCTGGAGACATCTGGCCGCTTCGGACATAATACACCTGGAGATGAGTGGCGGTAACCCAGTGAGCAAAATCGGCGGATTCTATACAATATCCACCGATGTTCACGGACATCAGAGAGAAGCGTGGATAATTCTATCGGGAGGAACAAACGACAACAAAACCTTTGCAGGCATAATATCGCAGGAAGACGCCTATTTTATAGATAAAAATTCGGATACCGGAGATCCATCGACCGGCGACGTTATAACTTTGAAAGCGTCTGGTATGGCGTCAATTGGACAGAAATATGATCCCAAAAATAAAAACAAAGATTGCATTATTATGTTCAGAATTTTCTAGAATGTGCCGCAAATGCATGAAGTCACGTCCAGAAGGTTCATTGCTGCTGGAAATGGCAATTGTCATATCTATTGTTGGGTTAATTTCAGGTTTCTTTGTGACGAGAACAAGAATGGCAAACAAAATCATGAAAGCAAGGATAACAAAGGAAAACATCGAGATCGTAACGGAGTCTTTGGCTGCATATGTAGCGACTCATTGTCGATTGCCACGTCCGACTGGTGATGACGGCAGCGGATTGGAGCGTCCAGACTCTTCTGACTTGCAGAATTATGTCGGGAAAGTTCCGTTTAAGACTTTGGGAATTCCGGAAAAACAAACTCTAGACGGCAACGCTCATCCACTTCAATATATTGTCGAACAGTATTTAACTAAACCTTTCGAAATAATGTATAACGAAAATCCTTCCGAAGATATTCGTGGATCTTTTTGTGGAAAAACAGAAACTCCAAAAATTGAGATTGATGCACGTATTGTTAACGATAAAAAAGATATTGTTGCCTTTGTCATTGACGCGACAGATAAGTTACCATCAATATCTTCGGGCACGATATACGTGAAAGTATCGACAAATACTAAATGGATGACCAGAGCTCTCTTTCTGGCACGATATTTTAAAGGCTCTCTACATTATCGCAAGGAGCCACAGAAAAGTCCTGGAATTTCGAATCATGGAGATTTATTACGCATGAATTCAGACTCGGATGCCAGCGACCAGTGTGACGCTGGCTCCATTTACTCATTTTGATTTAGCATCAACGTTGCAAAGCGTTACGTTGCCCCAGATGCACCACTTTATGCCAGCAGACACTGGACATTATTCTTTGCCGAAAGCACTATCGGAGTAAGAACTGCTGGAACTATCAAAATAACTACTTGAACAGCTGTCGAAATAGCTACTTGAGCTGCTGTCGGAACTATTGTCGGAATAGCTATAACCGGATGTAGAGTATTTCGTTTTGCGATAATATTTAGCCTTATAGCCGTAAACATCATTGGATAGAGTATATCTCGTTTTGCGATGACTTTTTCTATTCTTTGCTTTGTTCGCAGATTTGCGGTCAAAACGCTTTAGTGGCACTCTACTGATCACCTTCTTCTCATCTGTATTTACAGAGTTACTGCTAGAATTCTCTTGTGGCGTTCTACTGCTTGCATTCATTTCATCTATGGACGTTGTGCTTTGTGTAGACAGACAGCTATCGGAATTTACCGGCGGCATAATAGTATACACATTCTTTATTATTGGAAGTGGAGCCGGGCCGTATTCAGGATCTATTGAAGTATTGTAATAATATGCTGAATGGTTCGCATTGTTACTACGATTGCGACTAGCAAAAATGGCTCCTTCGGAATGGTTTATTGAGTGATAGTTATCATTCGTATGCTTAGGCAAATCACATGAATTCCATCTTCTGACATCCAGGGGAGAATCATTGTGCAATGCTGATATTGGAGCACTATGCGATGCAGGTGCCAAAGAAGAATCTTTTTTATGACTAGAATTATCTTGCTGCATTTTATTGAGCAGAACATCTCTATCTATTTTTGGAAGCGGAGCAGCGTTTTTGCCTGAAGCATATTTAAATGCGTCGCGATATATCGATGAGGCTGGACGCTCCACTATATCTTGGAAGATGATGCCTTCATACAGTGGAGTTTTGACGCTATTTACAGACATATCACATCCGGAGTTCTTATTAGAACTATCATCTCCTGTGTCCATTCTATCTTTATGTTGCTCGCTGTAGATATGTACATTTGGATGAACTTTATCCTGAATGTATGGTTGATATTGCGCATAGCAGGAAACAGATGTGGCATTTGCCTCTTTTGGAAGGAACACCAACGCATATATTGTTGGCGCTGCAGTATTATAAAATTGATATCCTGCATAATAGGAAACAGGTGTGTTTGTGCCTTCAGGAGTGTAAGAAAACAACGCAATCCCTGAGTGAGTTTCTTTATCCTGATGTTTTACACGGTGACATTCTGCTCTATGAAAAACGCCCTCCCTGGTAACAAACGAAATCATCGCAAAACTTTCCAATGCACACGTTGATGTTGCGGCAACAACGGCATATAAAATATACTTCTTCATAGTAAAAACTCCATTTTTATTTCTATGTACAATATTACAAATCGCCAAAAGCGAAGTAACATGTATATAGCAGCAATTCATAAAATATACAACTACTTTTTTTTAATTTGAGAAATATTTTTTAATGGCAACGCATTTATCGGATATACTGACATAGTCGGAATTCCTTATGCGATCTTCCATTGCAGACAGATCAATTTTCTGTAACTGATTCGATTTTTGACGTGGACGTATCTCATCTTGCCCTCCCATATATCTTTGAAGCACGGTTGGAATGCGGATAAATCCTTCCTTTGTCTGATTATTCTCCATAATTGCAATAATCACTCGATCTGTCAGTGCTGTCGACGATATTGTATGCACGAAACACTTCTCATTTTCGCTTTTGTATCTAATTTTCGATCTGCGCGCCTGATAATCAGAGAGATTTGAATTGGAATGTGTTTCTTTGTAAGCGCCAAACGCTGGGAACCAAGCTTCGGTATCGAATTTCTTATATCCGGGAGCGCCCATATCTCCGGTACATACCAAAACCACGCGGTATGGTACACCAAATTCTTGCATAATGTCTTCGACATTCTTCTGACAGAACAAATTCCAGTATTCGGACTCATCCGGACGACACATTATGATCTGCTCTTGCTTCTGAAACTGGTGAACTCTAAATATTCCTCTTGTTTGACGACTTGCGGCTCCGGCTTCGTAGCGAAAACATGGAGTGGAAGCCGTATACAATAGCGGCAACTCACTTTCTTCCATGATTTCGTCCATGCGGTAGCTAACCAGAGTTTGCTCCGAAGTGCCGATTAATGATACATCAGAATCTTCAATCTGATATATCTCGTCCTGTGCAAACGGCAGATATCCGGTACCATAAAGGGATGCCTTCTTTGCCATAATAGGAGTCTTAAGCGGTATGAATCCCCTATTAACAAGGAGGTCTTCAACATATTGAAATGCTGCGTTTTGCAGACGTGCTCCATCTCCAACCCAGTAGTAGAATCCGCTGCCAGCCACTTTTGCTGCACGTTTCGTATCTAGGATACCGAGATTATTTCCCAACTCATCATGGAACAACGGTTGAAAGTCAAAGGAAGGTTTTTCTCCCCAATTATATATTTCAACGTTATCGGCGTCACTTTCTCCAATCGGAACATCCGGAGACAGCAGGTTACACACCAAATCGAGCAGGTCACTGCGTTTTTTTTCCAATTCCCGGAGTGAAATTTCGTTTTTGGTGAGTTCTGACTTAATGGCCTTGGCTTCTTCTATGTTTTTCTGCTTCGAGAGAACATTCAGAGTGGCTCTCTGCTCTTCCACCATTGTATTTACCTTTCTCCACTCGGCATCAACCTCAAGCAGATGAGAGATGCATACTGTTTTCCCACGCAGCGATGCATACTCCTGAAAAACCTCAGGATTTTCTCTTATTAGCTTTATATCAACCATAACTGAACTCCAATACCAATTACAAACGAGCCTATAATACACTAACTGACTTGAAATGCCAATATATTGTAAAAAGTTAATACATATGAAATGGAATATATCCAGGGCCTTTTAATTCTCTGCGACCAATTTTATAGCCCTCCTATGGAACCGAGCACCATTAAACATCATATCCGGAACAGAAGTGTTCAATTTACAGGCTAATCCGATGATCAGATTCCGCAAAGCA
>BNWE01000013.1 GCA_025998595.1 Alphaproteobacteria bacterium
GTAGGACACACAAAAGTAAAATCCTTCGGATAAAAGAAAATCAACTTCCATCTCTCGGTCTAAGACTCGGATATCTTAATCACAATTTGGAGACGCTGTTCTACGCAAAAATAGCGGCGTCTCATGCGCTCACAACGTTTAGAAACAATGATTACGACGTAAAGATTGCAAAGATCGCTCCCGCCGTTGCTCTCGGCGTCGAGAAAGCTTTTAGTAAGAAATTTTCCGCCCGTCTGGAATGCGAATACAGATTTAGCTCTTCCAGAGGAAAGTTCATTCCAACTACGGAAATCAAAGCAAAATCCGTCCGCGGAATAAACGTACGGGCACTAGTAGCCTATCACATCAAATAGTTGCATACATCATTGTTAACTTCTTGGTTATGGCATATACTAAAGCTATGGCTTTACGTTGGAGATAATGATGTTAACAGTTGGTGATAGATTCCCAAGTTTCAATTTGGTTGCGAGTTCAGACTTGCCGTTTGAGCAGCTCGACATGGATAGTGCTTTCAAAATAATTACAGAATCGACTTATTCCGATAAATGGAAGTTGATTTTCTTTTATCCGAAGGATTTTACTTTTGTGTGTCCTACAGAGATCATTGCTTTTGCAAATATGTTTGATGAGTTTAAGCGGAGAAACACACAGATTTTAGGTTGTAGCGTTGATAGCGAATTCGTTCATTGGGCATGGAGAAAATACAAGCCTGAACTTCATAAATTGCTGTTTCCTCTAATGTCTGACGTGAAGAGGGAACTATCTACGGAGCTGGGAATTTTGTGTAAAAATTCAGGAGTTGCACAAAGAGCTCTGTTCATCGTTGATCCTGAAAATACCATTAGGTTTGTCATGGTTACCGATTCCAACATTGGAAGAAACCCGGAAGAAGCGCTTCGAGTACTTGACGCCCTTCAAACAGGCGAATTGTGTCAATGCGGCTGGATTAAAGGCGGCAAAACAATCGATCTAAAAAATATTGAGATTTAAAATAACAGAGGTTGCTATGAACATTTTTCAAGCACAGATTGCGTATAAAAACACGGCTCTTGTTCCCGTTTTGAACGCAGAGACAATTGATTATCACTATGGGAAGCATCATTGTGGTTATGCGAAAACGCTTAACTCTCTCATAGAAAATACGAAATTTGCAGACAAAGATCTAAAGGAAATTATCACTCAATCCAGAGGAATCGATCAAAAAATCTTCAATAATGCAGCTCAGTTGTTTAACCATGATTTCTATTGGAAGTGTCTGAAAGTATCTAAATATAAGCCGTTAGGAAAATTGAAAGGGCTGGCAGAAGATCAGTTTAATTCGTTTGATGAATTTTTGAATCAATACATATCGTTTGCAAATACAATGTTTGGTAGTGGTTGGTGTTGGCTCGTTCTGGAAAATGAAAAATTGTCTTTTGTTAATACTCAAAATGCAGAAACGGTCATTGGAACAAATAAAAATGTAATTTGTGTCGTTGATCTATGGGAACATGCATACTATATAGACTACCGCAACGATCGCGCTTCGTATATCAACCTAATCATCAGAGAATGCATAAATTGGGAATTTTGCGAATCTCAGCTGGAAGCGAAATGAATTATTTTTGCTATAAAACAATCATCGGAGACGTCACAATTTGCGCGAACAAAAAAGCCATAACAAGACTGTGTTTTGGTGAATGTCAGGATGTTGATGCCGAAAACATAGAAACTGAGATAATCAAGAAAGCTTTTGCACAGTTAATCGAGTATCTTAATGGTTTAAGAAAAATATTTGATCTAAAACTTGAATACAATGGATCAGATTTTCAGATGTCAGTTTGGGATCAGCTTAAGAGAATTCCATATGGAATGACGAAAACCTACAGAGAAATCGCCGGCAACATCAATAATCCAAAATCTAGTTTGGCTGTTGGAGGAGCCTGTGGTAAGAATCCAATTCCGATATTTATACCATGCCATCGAGTAATTGGATCCAACGGAAATCTTACTGGTTACGGTGGTGGCATAGCTCTAAAAAAGAAACTTCTCGAAATCGAAAATTGTGACAAATGCAACTAGAGCATCCTTTTGATCCAGTTTTTGATGAAAAATCATTTGTTTTGATATTAGGAACATTTCCATCTGTAAAATCTCGGGAATATGGTTTTTATTATGGGCATCCGCAAAATAGATTTTGGAAGGTCATTTCTTGCATTACAAATACCACTCCGATTCCGGAAACGATAGCCGACAAAAAACGAATGTTGTTTAAAAACGGAATCGCTCTCTCGGATGTGTTGCAAGGCTGTGATATTGAAGGTTCTAGCGATAGTAGCATCAAAAACGCTGTACCTATGGATCTATCGAAAATATTAGACAGCTCTAATATTAAGCGCATCTACGCCAACGGAGAAAAAGCATTTCAGTTATTCATGAGGTATCTTCATAAAAGTATTGGATGCGAAATTATAAAACTTCCGTCAACCAGTCCAGCCAATGCAAAATGCGATTTAGAAAAGTTGATTACGATTTGGGGAAAAATTCTGAGCTAAGACAGGGATCCAAAGATCCCCATCATAATACAAACCAGCTTCAAAAAGCTGTTGTACACAGAGTCATTGATTGCAAACAACCAAGCTCTAACATTGATAATACTACCATAAGAAATCGTGACTTACAATCCCATTATTTTCTATTATCGAGAGTTTACTATTTTGTCCTGCGCCCAGAATGTTTCTCAAGAACAAGAAGCCCCTGTTTCTGACGGAGATCTATCTTTTACAAAGCACGACAATACAGCGCCAATTATGAGAGTTGCTAATAGAGCGAAGAATCCGCAGCGATAGTCCGACACGCTGTATATTTTTGCTCCATCCACCATGGTTCCGTTCCAGGACCAATCAACGAGCTTTCCTATGAGTGGCATCAGAATGACTCCGCTGAGCATGCTAAACATGTTAACGAAGCTGGATATTGTAGCTGACATGGATTCTGAAAACGCCAACGGTGCCAGAGCATACTGAAGTGTGGCGCCGCTTGAAAATCCAACCATGAATAAAAGTCCGAACATTACGGAAATGGGAACATGAAAAAACTGTATTATGGAGAAAAATATCGCGCCGGAAATGGTTGAAATCATCATGGTCTTCTTGTAGCTATCTATTCTCACGGCAAGATGCGCGAAAAAAGGACTGCCAACCACAACTCCAAGATAAATCATGTTGCTCGCCAAAGATGCTAATGCTGGATCCACATTATATGCTTTTTTAATGAAAGACACTCCCCATAAATCCGCCAGTGCACTCAGTGGAGCATATTGCATCATGATCAGAAGAGATAAAATCCATATTTGTGGAGAAATTAGTAACATTTTTAGAGACTTCAGTATTGGAATACTCTCTTTTTTCGAAGCATGCTTATCTTGCTTTTTTTCTCTCACCACCGACCAAAGTAGCGCGGCGACTAGAACTCCAAGAACCGAGAATGCCATCATGACATATCGCCAGTCGAATTTCTCCACAATGAGCGCCACAATCGGACCGAAGACAACAGGTCCCAAGCATCCAATTGACAATGTGTAAGAGATCAGAATAGCTCTTTCTTTAGGAGCAAACCAAGTGGCAACGATCTTCATCAGCGATATAAATGAAAAGGCTGAACCGAGCCCCACAAGCATTTGTCCGACACTGGCAATGCTACAATTGGGAGTTGCGACAAAGAGTGCGACTCCGGAGGCGCACAACAGCACGGCTACGGTGGCGAGAATTCTTACGTCGCATTTATCGATAATAATTCCGACAGGTATTTGAGCCAAGGTGTATACTATGTAATAGCAACTCACCAGCGCTCCAACTCCTTCGGCGTCAAGATTGAAGAATTTCATATATTCTTCTGTCAGCACCGTTGGAAATGATGACCTCGCCACAAATTGGTATATGAAAAACACTAGTAACACCAGCCACATTATCAGCGGCAAATAATTCTTTTTTTCTGCTTTTTCCATATATCACCAAAACTGCCTGTCGTGATGGTACTCAAAAACAGCTTGATAAACAATAGGTCAGTTGGTGCTTGTAGCACATGCATCATTGCAACAGGTAGCGAATCAGAAAACGGATCCAGCTTCAAGCTGGTAATTATTTCCGTTATCGTCGGCGCATTCGTTTAAAAACATTTAATGAATTGGTTACGCAAACTTCACAATATTAACTTTTAACCGTCTTCGGAATCTGAAACCTAGAAAAAATTATTAATTTCATGTGATGTGGCACGGTTTTCGCTCAATAAATTATCGAGAGCTCAAAAGCGGAAAGTTTCTCGCTTGCGATGCCTCTTGAGTTTTTGTGTGAGGTGTATGGTGTTTTTTGTAAGATTTTTTGTTGTTTGTTGTTTTTTCATTTCCGTGTGCGATTGCATTTCGGTTTCTGCTGTAGATAATCGTGTTGACCAAAAATCGGACAATGGTAAGTTGAGTATCACTGGAGGACATGAGGGGGCATCAAAAGCCAAAGTGCAGTATGGAGGAAGATTCCGCCAGAAGAAAAGCGCTCGAGAAGCGTATTTTTCTCCACATGATCTTTGTGAAAACGAGATAATAGTGGCCGAGAAAAAACACAATATACCCAGAAAATTGTTAATGGCAATTGGAACAGTGGAATCTGGCAGAGCAGCTGATTCTTCAAAGCAGAAGAGACCGTGGCCATGGACCATCTGTGCCGAAGGAAAAAGCTATTATTGCTCTACTAAAAGCGCGGCAATCGCCATAGTTAAGAGAATCATGGCTCGTGGCGTAAGAAATATCGATGTGGGATGTATGCAGGTAAATCTATTGCATCACAGCAAAGCGTTTAAAAATCTGGAGGAGGCATTTACTCCCAAAAACAATGTGGCTTATGCGGCCAATTTTTTTGCAGAACTGAGAAAAGATGCAAAATCATGGACTCATGCCGTTGGTTACTATCATTCGAGAGCATCTAAATATTATAAACCCTATTGCAATCTAGTCTATGATGCATGGAAGAAAGTGCAGGATAATAAGGTTAATAATTCCCCGAAGGTTTGCAAGGCGGCTGCAGAAGTAAAGTCCAGCATTTCGTACATACCGTCCTATTATTCATTGGCAGATAAGGAGATGACTTCCAAGTTACATAAACTTGGTAAGCAATCAATTTCGCGAACCGTTCCAAAGTTCTTTTTTACAAAGGCCAAATAATAAAATATATTCGTACAGTAGTTGAGAGATAAATATGAGAATACTAATATGTGGTGACGTGAATGCGAGATCTGGGCGGGAGTCCGTTGATAAATATCTACACGAACTAAAAAACAAATTGTCCATAGATTTTGTGTTGTTGAATGTCGATAACGCTGCCGGTGGATTTGGAATTAACAAAGAGATAGCAAATGCATTTTTCGCTGCTGGAGCCAACGTGCTCACCGGTGGAAATCATGTGTTCGATCAGAATGGAGCGATAGGACTCCTCGAGTCGGAAAAAAAACTTCTACGTCCGTTTAATATGGCAATCTCCACTCCCGGAAAAGGCGTCTGCGAAGCTGTAACTGGCAATGGCAAAAAGGTTGTGGTGATACATTTACTTGGCCAGAAGGATATGCCGTGTGTTGCCAACGATCCATTTGAAGCGATGACTCAATTGCTTTCGAAATATAAACTTGGCCAGACAGCAGATGCAATAATCGTTGATTTTCATGCCGAACTTACGTCTGAGAAAAACGCTCTGGGACATTTTCTAGATGGTCGTGTTTCTGCTGTAGTGGGGACGCACACTCATATACCAACCGCAGACGAGAGAATTCTAGAGTACGGTACTGCTTTTCAGACGGATATTGGAATGTGTGGAGATTACGATTCCATCATAGGTATGAAAAAAGAAACAGCGGTAGAGATGTTTTCCAAGAATTACGTGAGGACAAAATTAACATCGGCCAGTGGCGAAGCTACATTTTGCGGACTACTTGTGGATCTGGACGATAAAAGCGGACTTGCAAAATTCGTAAAATTCATAAAATTAGGCGGAAAATTGAGTCAATCAATTGCCTAGTGCTCGCAGCATATGCGTTTACTGTTTTATTGGCAATTGCGAAAAGGGAGTCTTAATGTAAAAACATATATTTTTAATTGATATATAATGTTTGCCGTGTTGAAGTGGGATAATGAGGAGTTTCATGAGTAAGTATGCGTATGTTTTGTTGAGCATTATGCTTTCGGCATCATCTTATTGCGATGCCATGAATGAAAAGAACAATGACGGCAATACAGCCCTTCATCTTGCTATTATCGAAGAGAATTTTCTTTTTGCGGAAATGATTCTGAGAGAAAATAAAGACATTGATTTTAGTAAAAAGAACAATGATGGCGAGACTGTGCTTCATCTTGCCGCGTCGACTTGCTCAGACGATAACTTAGCTTTTGTAAAACTCTTGTTAGAAAGAGGAGCGCGTAGCAGCATAAAACTTGGAGATGCCGGTGGAGACACAGCGCTTCACATTGCGCTAGATTTTGTACATCCAAAAATTGCAGAGCTCTTAATTGACGAAGGAGCAGACGTTAATGCTGTCAATGATGAAAAAAATAGCCCCCTTCATTATGCGTTAGAGATTGCTGAGAAAAAAGAGAGTATTCCAATACTGAAGTCTCTAAAAAAGAAACTTCTCGAAATCGAAAATTGTGACAAATGCAACTAGAGCATCCTTTTGATCCAGTTTTTGATGAAAAATCATTTGTTATGATATTAGGAACATTTCCATCTGTAAAATCTCGGGAATATGGTTTTTATTATGGGCATCCGCAAAATAGATTTTGGAAGGTCATTTCTTGCATTACAAATACCACTCCGATTCCGGAAACGATAGCCGACAAAAAACGAATGTTGTTTAAAAACGGAATCGCTCTCTCGGATGTGTTGCAAGGCTGTGATATTGAAGGTTCTAGCGATAGTAGCATCAAAAACGCTGTACCTATGGATCTATCGAAAATATTAGACAGCTCTAATATTAAGCGCATCTACGCCAACGGAGAAAAAGCATTTCAGTTATTCATGAGGTATCTTCATAAAAGTATTGGATGCGAAATTATAAAACTTCCGTCAACCAGTCCAGCCAATGCAAAATGCGATTTAGAAAAGTTGATTACGATTTGGGGAAAAATTCTGAGCTAAGACAGGGATCCAAAGATCCCCATCATAATACAAACCAGCTTCAAAAAGCTGTTGTACACAGAGTCATTGATTGCAAACAACCAAGCTCTAACATTGATAATACTACCATAAGAAATCGTGACTTACAATCCCATTATTTTCTATTATCGAGAGTTTACTATTTTGTCCTGCGCCCAGAATGTTTCTCAAGAACAAGAAGCCCCTGTTTCTGACGGAGATCTATCTTTTACAAAGCACGACAATACAGCGCCAATTATGAGAGTTGCTAATAGAGCGAAGAATCCGCAGCGATAGTCCGACACGCTGTATATTTTTGCTCCATCCACCATGGTTCCGTTCCAGGACCAATCAACGAGCTTTCCTATGAGTGGCATCAGAATGACTCCGCTGAGCATGCTAAACATGTTAACGAAGCTGGATATTGTAGCTGACATGGATTCTGAAAACGCCAACGGTGCCAGAGCATACTGAAGTGTGGCGCCGCTTGAAAATCCAACCATGAATAAAAGTCCGAACATTACGGAAATGGGAACATGAAAAAACTGTATTATGGAGAAAAATATCGCGCCGGAAATGGTTGAAATCATCATGGTCTTCTTGTAGCTATCTATTCTCACGGCAAGATGCGCGAAAAAAGGACTGCCAACCACAACTCCAAGATAAATCATGTTGCTCGCCAAAGATGCTAATGCTGGATCCACATTATATGCTTTTTTAATGAAAGACACTCCCCATAAATCCGCCAGTGCACTCAGTGGAGCATATTGCATCATGATCAGAAGAGATAAAATCCATATTTGTGGAGAAATTAGTAACATTTTTAGAGACTTCAGTATTGGAATACTCTCTTTTTTCGAAGCATGCTTATCTTGCTTTTTTTCTCTCACCACCGACCAAAGTAGCGCGGCGACTAGAACTCCAAGAACCGAGAATGCCATCATGACATATCGCCAGTCGAATTTCTCCACAATGAGCGCCACAATCGGACCGAAGACAACAGGTCCCAAGCATCCAATTGACAATGTGTAAGAGATCAGAATAGCTCTTTCTTTAGGAGCAAACCAAGTGGCAACGATCTTCATCAGCGATATAAATGAAAAGGCTGAACCGAGCCCCACAAGCATTTGTCCGACACTGGCAATGCTACAATTGGGAGTTGCGACAAAGAGTGCGACTCCGGAGGCGCACAACAGCACGGCTACGGTGGCGAGAATTCTTACGTCGCATTTATCGATAATAATTCCGACAGGTATTTGAGCCAAGGTGTATACTATGTAATAGCAACTCACCAGCGCTCCAACTCCTTCGGCGTCAAGATTGAAGAATTTCATATATTCTTCTGTCAGCACCGTTGGAAATGATGACCTCGCCACAAATTGGTATATGAAAAACACTAGTAACACCAGCCACATTATCAGCGGCAAATAATTCTTTTTTTCTGCTTTTTCCATATATCACCAAAACTGCCTGTCGTGATGGTACTCAAAAACAGCTTGATAAACAATAGGTCAGTTGGTGCTTGTAGCACATGCATCATTGCAACAGGTAGCGAATCAGAAAACGGATCCAGCTTCAAGCTGGTAATTATTTCCGTTATCGTCGGCGCATTCGTTTAAAAACATTTAATGAATTGGTTACGCAAACTTCACAATATTAACTTTTAACCGTCTTCGGAATCTGAAACCTAGAAAAAATTATTAATTTCATGTGATGTGGCACGGTTTTCGCTCAATAAATTATCGAGAGCTCAAAAGCGGAAAGTTTCTCGCTTGCGATGCCTCTTGAGTTTTTGTGTGAGGTGTATGGTGTTTTTTGTAAGATTTTTTGTTGTTTGTTGTTTTTTCATTTCCGTGTGCGATTGCATTTCGGTTTCTGCTGTAGATAATCGTGTTGACCAAAAATCGGACAATGGTAAGTTGAGTATCACTGGAGGACATGAGGGGGCATCAAAAGCCAAAGTGCAGTATGGAGGAAGATTCCGCCAGAAGAAAAGCGCTCGAGAAGCGTATTTTTCTCCACATGATCTTTGTGAAAACGAGATAATAGTGGCCGAGAAAAAACACAATATACCCAGAAAATTGTTAATGGCAATTGGAACAGTGGAATCTGGCAGAGCAGCTGATTCTTCAAAGCAGAAGAGACCGTGGCCATGGACCATCTGTGCCGAAGGAAAAAGCTATTATTGCTCTACTAAAAGCGCGGCAATCGCCATAGTTAAGAGAATCATGGCTCGTGGCGTAAGAAATATCGATGTGGGATGTATGCAGGTAAATCTATTGCATCACAGCAAAGCGTTTAAAAATCTGGAGGAGGCATTTACTCCCAAAAACAATGTGGCTTATGCGGCCAATTTTTTTGCAGAACTGAGAAAAGATGCAAAATCATGGACTCATGCCGTTGGTTACTATCATTCGAGAGCATCTAAATATTATAAACCCTATTGCAATCTAGTCTATGATGCATGGAAGAAAGTGCAGGATAATAAGGTTAATAATTCCCCGAAGGTTTGCAAGGCGGCTGCAGAAGTAAAGTCCAGCATTTCGTACATACCGTCCTATTATTCATTGGCAGATAAGGAGATGACTTCCAAGTTACATAAACTTGGTAAGCAATCAATTTCGCGAACCGTTCCAAAGTTCTTTTTTACAAAGGCCAAATAATAAAATATATTCGTACAGTAGTTGAGAGATAAATATGAGAATACTAATATGTGGTGACGTGAATGCGAGATCTGGGCGGGAGTCCGTTGATAAATATCTACACGAACTAAAAAACAAATTGTCCATAGATTTTGTGTTGTTGAATGTCGATAACGCTGCCGGTGGATTTGGAATTAACAAAGAGATAGCAAATGCATTTTTCGCTGCTGGAGCCAACGTGCTCACCGGTGGAAATCATGTGTTCGATCAGAATGGAGCGATAGGACTCCTCGAGTCGGAAAAAAAACTTCTACGTCCGTTTAATATGGCAATCTCCACTCCCGGAAAAGGCGTCTGCGAAGCTGTAACTGGCAATGGCAAAAAGGTTGTGGTGATACATTTACTTGGCCAGAAGGATATGCCGTGTGTTGCCAACGATCCATTTGAAGCGATGACTCAATTGCTTTCGAAATATAAACTTGGCCAGACAGCAGATGCAATAATCGTTGATTTTCATGCCGAACTTACGTCTGAGAAAAACGCTCTGGGACATTTTCTAGATGGTCGTGTTTCTGCTGTAGTGGGGACGCACACTCATATACCAACCGCAGACGAGAGAATTCTAGAGTACGGTACTGCTTTTCAGACGGATATTGGAATGTGTGGAGATTACGATTCCATCATAGGTATGAAAAAAGAAACAGCGGTAGAGATGTTTTCCAAGAATTACGTGAGGACAAAATTAACATCGGCCAGTGGCGAAGCTACATTTTGCGGACTACTTGTGGATCTGGACGATAAAAGCGGACTTGCAAAATTCGTAAAATTCATAAAATTAGGCGGAAAATTGAGTCAATCAATTGCCTAGTGCTCGCAGCATATGCGTTTACTGTTTTATTGGCAATTGCGAAAAGGGAGTCTTAATGTAAAAACATATATTTTTAATTGATATATAATGTTTGCCGTGTTGAAGTGGGATAATGAGGAGTTTCATGAGTAAGTATGCGTATGTTTTGTTGAGCATTATGCTTTCGGCATCATCTTATTGCGATGCCATGAATGAAAAGAACAATGACGGCAATACAGCCCTTCATCTTGCTATTATCGAAGAGAATTTTCTTTTTGCGGAAATGATTCTGAGAGAAAATAAAGACATTGATTTTAGTAAAAAGAACAATGATGGCGAGACTGTGCTTCATCTTGCCGCGTCGACTTGCTCAGACGATAACTTAGCTTTTGTAAAACTCTTGTTAGAAAGAGGAGCGCGTAGCAGCATAAAACTTGGAGATGCCGGTGGAGACACAGCGCTTCACATTGCGCTAGATTTTGTACATCCAAAAATTGCAGAGCTCTTAATTGACGAAGGAGCAGACGTTAATGCTGTCAATGATGAAAAAAATAGCCCCCTTCATTATGCGTTAGAGATTGCTGAGAAATATGAAGAAAAATACTTACAAATTCTATCTCGTGTATCATGTAAAGAAAAACGTAGTGACTTATATGCACTTGGGAAACAATACTTAGAATTCAAAAATATAGCAAAGAAATTAATTAAGATGGGAGCAAACCTCGGAGCTAAACGAGAAGATGGAGCTACTCCTCTCCAGCTAATGGCGCATCATCCTGATATAGGCATCGAAGTTCCGACTTATAATAAAGATTTCTTTTTCAAAAAAGAAAACAGTGAACTATTTGATCCGGAAGACGATTTCAAAAGAAGAGTTTTAAGGAATTCAAGTGATGAAAATGTAGAAAAACTGATAATGCTTACAAAAAAGACCGGATTAGAAACCATATTAGAGAAAGAATTCAAGAACTCAAGATTGCGGGTATTGGAGATTCTGGCAGATGACGGCGTCGGAAAAGCTATAGATTACTTATACGAGATTGGATACTGGGAAGGAAAGGAGAAAAAGAAGACTGACTTAGCATGTCAAGAAGATATGTGCATCGATCTTGCCCAGTATGCAGCGAACAAAAATAATATAAAGAAAAGAAACTTAAGACTAGACTATAAGCTGCAAAATTTTATTTGCGAGAATGTTAAGGGTAGTTTAGTCGACAAAAATTGCGAAGAACGCTTTCGAGATGGTAGGTTTCTAGATGATAAATTTTCATTTGGATACGATAAGTACGATAGTTCCATTGTAAAAGAATATGGATTATTAGTTGAGCCTCCTTCAACGGATATCTATGCTCCATTTCCAATTGCAAATGAATTCTTGAGTTGTGTTAGCAGTTGGGGTTATTTTCACAAAATAACTGCCGATGACGTAGATAGTGGATGGAAATTGCATATTTCCGCAAAACCTTCAGCTATTCTCGATGTTGCGGAAATTGTCATTCCTATTTGTAGAGAAGAAGACATTGCATATAAATTTTTGTTTCCCTCAACAATGGGCAATTATTGTATTCGTGAGAGGTTCTCTCCAAATAAGCTTTTCTCTCAAAGGGGGAAGTCCATTGTGATTTACCCAAAAAATGATGAGCAAGCCAATAGAATAGCAGAAAAAATTGATGCGGCATTCCAAAACAGCAACTTAACTAGAGAAAATTTTTATTCGGTTTTTGGAGATTTTGCGGTTGGTAAAACTGGCGGAATTTACACAAGGCTCTGTTCTTATGGAGAAGGAGAAACGGGACGTGGATCCCCATGTATTATTCCTGCGACGTTGCAATTGTATGCAATTTCTCATTCGAGCACATTCAATGAATATAAACATCCTTTTGAGAAGCTCAAGCTATATCATAACGCTGAGGAATTGAGTAAAAATGTCTTGGAAATCATAAAAGAAATTAGCCACAACTATAACTTTGAGTTGGTTATGAATGTGCCCTCGAGCAATCTATTTGACTGAGTACTAATATGTTGAGACTTCTAATTAATTAGTTGGTGAAGCTCCCCCGATGTAGTATAGGCAATTCACTATCAAAGCGTTTGTTAGTCACAAAATAACGTTGATTTTTGAGTGAAAAATGTTTTTATGTTAGCGCACTTTCAAAATAAGTCTGCTATATGAACCATATCACAAATTAATTCCAGAAGCTCAGCTGTCTATTGGTAAAGATTTGACCTATCCAATAGAGCAGGACAACAGCAATACAAGGCATTATATCGGGAGATTCAGGCGGAAATCCAAAATTACATCCAGAAGTCTTGAAATGGTCAACTTATCCTTGTTGTTCTTATATCATTTCCAACATGGTTGTTTGTTTGAAACATTGCAAGCTAAAATTCACCAACTAATTAGTTAGAAGTCTCGACACAGGTCTCAAAAAAATATGGGCATTCATGTTATGTCCACTCTCGTGGCTTACCAACTCTTGTGTGAAAAAACTGCTATTACTCCTATCTTTCAAATTGTTAGCTAATCCATTATTTGCCTTAGTAGATCCTACGTTACGTTGATGCGCACGGTGCAACCACTATCATCCAGGCAAGCGCAGCGATATCTGGATCCACTTAAATAAGCACACGTTCTCAACTTAATTGGGTATAATTTTATTCAAAATTAGAATATTGACTGTATACTAGCCTCAAAGACACCGCAGTCAACCTATCTTAAAAGATTAGGTTGGCCACGGTAAGCTCTAGTGAGAAAACTACTCAATCACAGAGATGGCAACTCGATTCATTCTATGAACCTCTTCGTTACTTCCCTGTACAGCAATTGGGCGATCTTTACCATAGGAAATCGTTCTGACACGCTCTCCAGTAACGCCTTGGTTTATGAGATAATGAGCCGCAGCTTCCGCTCTACGCTCACCAAGCCCTATGTTGTACTCACGGGTACCTCTCGTATCGCAATGCCCCTCAATAAGAACTTTCTTAGACGAATTTCCCTTAAGCCACTCGGCCTGACGCCCCAAAGTTGCTTCCGCCTCCTGAGAAATATTCGATTTATCGAACGCGAAGAATACCCTATCTCCAGCATTGGCAATAAAGCTAGCGGCCGAATCACGTAGACTCTCGTCACTAACAACCGATGATGTTCCATCGACGCCATTGTCAACGTCCTTTGGGCATTCACAACCGGTTAAAAAAACCAAGCAAGCATACGACACAAGCCCAATAACTACTTTTTCCATTTTCCTTTCTCCAAGCTATAAATCACAGTAAATCTAAAGCACAAACAATTCGATTATATCAATATCACTATGAAATAAATATAACAAGCGCATATATTCTATATTTGTTGCGACACGGACCCATTTTTCACGTAACATGCGGAGTGTTGTCCAAAAGCAACAAACATAGAATAAACGATGCTTCTAACATCTATTCTCAAAAATAGACCTGTTGCGTAACCGACTATGTTGGAGGATAGACCAACGTGACGTCGAATCCGATAATGATGAAACGCATGTGCTGCAAGCACCGACGACAAAAACCCCAACAGAGGAAAGTTCGCAATATGTCTAATGAATTGGTATTACCAACATACTATCTATAGTATACAGAAGTTTTTTTGATATTGCAAATTTTTACTGCATATTTTTATAAAATTTATTGCAAAACATTGATTAACAACAAAATATGTGCACATGCTATGTGACTATAGCTTATGGAGTTTCTTCCGTAGTACCTTCTGGCGCACCTATAAACAGTTTTCCCGCTGGAGTATCTTCAGGAGCAAATGTTATAACGCTTCCTATGGTCACATATCCACTAGGTACAACGCTGTTTGCTCCAAGAATGGGCGGGGAACCGAAAAATATTCCAAGAAGGCCCGGGGATGAATTAAGCATTCCAAGTTCCAGTATAATTCTCTCTTCGTTTTCTTTTATTGGTGGTAAATTCTTGTATATTTCTGCTGTAGGCTTTGTGGGGCCATTTGAAAAACCGAGAGCCGTTGCAGATAGCGGCACCCCGCTAAAATTCTCACCGATATTGTTCTTCGAATAGTCATACGTGATTATTACATTGCTAGCTGCTGGAGTTGTAATAACCTGTATTGTGTCTCCGTTTGGTGCGCTATGATCCTCCGTAACTGGTGGAGTATATTCTTCTCCTCTGACGTGTTTTATGGTCATGTATTTCTTTTTTGAACTCTCTCCAACAGAAACGCCAAGAAAAGCCGCATGAAATATTCGTTCAATATCTTCCGCTGTTATCTGTTTATCGCTGCGAGCTTGGCTGATGGTTTGGACCATATTTGCAGCATATTTGCAGGCGTTTTCCATTTGGAAACGTCGAAGATAGTATTTTGATAAGTCTACTATGGCATACAGGACCATAATCATTATTGGAACAGCAAATCCAAATTCTATCAGGACTGTGCCTTTGTTTTTTCTTTTGCATGTAAAAAGGCTGTGATCTTTCACAAAACATCTCCAGTTTCAATAGAACTCTTGCAGAAGCGACTATATTCAAAATAGAAGAAGGTCACGCAATATGTCTATTAAAATTATCTCAAATGAAAGTTAAAAAACTTTTACCAACGTGACGCTGGCCTAAAAATTCTCCAACTATAGTCGATTACGCAACAGATCTATTCGCGCCCGTGCGGCACGCACTTGGAACTCAAGCCATCTATTAGTTTTGCCAATGCTCCGTTACCCAATACGTTGAATCCAGTAACAATAGGATCAAAAATTATATATATCGCAATTATTAATGTGGACATTTCTGGCGTAAAATTAAGATACTTCTCCAATATTGGAATCATAACCAGAATTCCTCCGCCAGGAATTGCTGCGACAGAAAATTTTGCGATCACAAAAAACACCGCAAAAACAAAATATGAGCAAAAAGACGGCTCAGCAAATCCATGACTTTTGAGAAGTGCATACGCAACTATTGGAATAGCAAGGCAATCTCCCAGGAGATGCACATTTACCGTCGCTGATATGACTGAACCCGCTAGTTCTTTGTTCTTTACATTCTTTTCCGTTGATAATATTGTAACCGGCATTGTCAGAGCGCTGGACATTGTACTGATCGCCGTTAACCACGCAGGAAACATATTTTCCAAACAAGAAATACATTTTTTTAAGGAGAGCTTGTTGATAGCATAATAAGTCGCAAATGTGTGAAACGTGGCGTAGACGACAAATACAAGTAAAATCGAAGAATAGCTCTTTATGATATTTACGAGACTTCCTTCGGATGCATTTTTTACAACAAATCCTATGATAAATAGTGGAACCAGGAGTGAAATAACAGAAAACAAATTCTGCACAATAGCGTCTATTTTGTCGGCAATTAAAAGTGCCCATTCGCGATTGTAGTAGGCAGCAACTAGTCCAGCGCCAATGCCTCCAAAAAGTGCCCAATCATTTTTTATGATACTAGGAATCAAAAACTCAAAATACGGCTCCAATATACTTTTGTTACTGGTAACACCTCCAAGATCAAAGTCAAAGTGGTACAAAAGGGTTCCTATATTGCATGCCACAAACGTATTGAAGAAGTTTGATATACACAGAGTTCCGAAAATCAAAAACAAAACACTAACCGCATGGCTTGATAATTTCACTAGCGTTTTAAAAAGCAGTCCAAAGATAATAAACGGCATTACACATAAAACGATAGACTTTATGGTCAGGCTTAATGCATAAATTATGCTTTTTACATCATAGGGAACAAATGGATGCAAAAATATCGATGCAACAATTACGATAATCAAAACTAGAGGCAAATTCTTTATTGACATTGAACTCTCAATATTTAAAATGGTAAAACGTAGCACAAATGAAAAACATTTTCAATTGCATATTCAGTAAAAAACAAATCTTGTCTTCAGTATTTTTTGCTCTCTGACTGCCTCTAAAACGAAACCTTTTTCAAAGACAATTAATCCAATTTGTTCTTACGCGAGTCCTAATTCAACCATACGCAATGGTGCAAGCCACCTTTCCTACTCGATGACTGGAATGTATCGTACCACTTTTGTTATTTTTTCTTGGAGACGTGATGCTAGCTCTGGCATTGTTCTACCTATACTTCGTTTCGCTTTTTCAAAGTCATTCTTGATTTCTATTGTTCTATTAGATGGATAAAAAACAAAGTCTCCGATATAAACAACTTCTCCTTTCTTAACATCTATATAAACATTAAAGTTTGACCAAATCTTAATCCAATCACCAATACGCCATATAACCGTGTCAAGTTTATACCTGCCTTCTTTTAACAATTTTGCTTCCCATTCATTATCAGTAGTGCTAGAAAATTGCGCGCAATGCGGGGGCTTTCCCTCACAGACAAGCGAGAAACTCAATCGGGACCTAGTGATATCTTCCCAAAAACCTCCTTTTCTCTCTCCATCAATTGCTCTAAAGACGGCAATAGCTTTTGAGCGCAATTGAGCATCAATGCTTACATCCTTGCTATAATCAGGAGCGTACTCAAAAGGAGAACATCCAATTAACAAAAACAAAGCACAAAATGCAAAACTTTTATATATCTTCATACGAATCCATCGACTTATAACTGCATTGAAGTTTATAGAAAATCTTCTAAATTAGCAATAGGTTTTATTGGCAATTCTTTACAACACTCCTTCCTTCAGGGCTTTTTAGTTCTCGGAAGATAACGTTCAAGTTGCAGCATTTTCGTGTGTTAATTGTTTGCAGACGTTTTGTTGCAATTTCAACATTCAGCGCGGAGAACTAAAAAGCCCTGCCTTCCTTCGTTACATGGATAGAATTATTCCGTTTTCCGGTTTCCAATATAAGAATACCTCGTCTTCCCATTGTATTGGACGTTCTGCCACCCTCACTAGATTTGCGACAGTAGCCAAAATCTTTATACCAGACGGCAGCATAACGTGATATATGGAAACATCGCCCAGATAAACTATGTCCTCCACGACTCCGTTGGTCCAGTTATATTCTCCCTTAGGAGGAACCGTCGTAAGCATTACTTTTTCCGGACGAACGGCAACACTTATCTGCGCCCCCACTGGAACTGATGCCGAATGCGTTATATAGAGATTTTTCTCCATGAGCGTAGATTTTACAATGACGTGATCCGACTGCTCCTCAACGAGAATTCCGTCAAATAGATTTACCGATCCGATGAAATTCGCCACATATTTGGAGTTGGGATACTCATATATTTCAGTCGGTTCTCCCACCTGCATAATTCTTCCTTCATTCATTAGTCCGATTCTCGATGACATGGTCATGGCTTCCTCCTGATCGTGGGAAACCATCACAAAGGTTACGCCGACCATCTCCTGAATGTTCACCAACTCCAGCTGAGTTTGCTCTCGTAATTTTTTATCAAGTGCCGCCATAGGCTCGTCCAGCAGAACCAATTTCGGATGCTTCACAAGACTCCGAGCCAATGCCACCCTCTGCCTCTCTCCGCCAGACAATTGCTCCGGCATTCTCTTGTTGTAGCCACTCATCTGAACAAGCTCGAGATATGCCGTAACGCGCTCTTTAATTTCTGCTTTTTTTATTCCCTCTTGTATTAGACCAAAAGCAACGTTCTGTTCCACAGTCATGTGGGGAAATAGTGCATACGATTGGAATACCATGCTAACTGGACGCTTATAGGCTGGCGTATCAGTCATATCAACGCCATCTATGAAGATTTTTCCCTTTGTTGGAGACTCAAATCCAGCCAACATTCTCAGAAGAGTGGATTTCCCACAGCCGGATCTACCAAGCAGCGAAAATAGCTCCCCTTTGTATATGGAAAGAGATACATCGTTAACCGCTACTACTCCATTAAATGTCTTTGTTAGATTCTTTATGCTCACATACGGTTGTAATTTCGGATCCTGCCACGGTTCCAATTTTTTGCTCAGACGTTTCGCCTGTGTAGCCATTGATATTCCTTTCATCTCGCAATGGCCTAAGAATACAGAATGCGCTCCGATAATGCAACGGATTCCATTAGACCTGCTGCAAAACCAAGTATGTTGGGCCTTTTGGTCATCGGTGCTTACAGTATCATGAAAAACTACATTGGTATAGACGTAGCCAAGCAAAAAGCGGACATATTCTCATTGGAAAATTCCACATATTTGACCGTTGAAAACGACGAAGAGTTCCTGATGACGGAGCTTTCAAAGTTCGCTTCGTCGGAGACTTTAATCGTCTTGGAAAATACCGGCGGTTATGAGCAAACCTGTATAAAAGTAGCGCTTAAACGCTAACTCCGCAAGAGCATCGGTACAGAGGAAAAACGCACTGAGTTGACTGAGCGAACAGAAAAGCTTTTGGGAAGCTCTGAAGCAGAGAGGCATTGACGTCAAGATTTTGCAAAAGACACTTGGTTTCTCACGAGCGACCTACTATCGCAAGCGAAAGTTATTGCATGCTACAACGTTGGATGAAATGCGCGTCGAACTCCAAAAGGACACAAATATAATTATTATCGACCACATAAGTGGTTGAAAGGCAAGACACCTATGGAGTATATTAACTCAACCTATAAGGGATATAAGCCGTCTCATATGTCTTAATCCCGCACAAAGAACGACACCTTGTCGAGAGTTTCTTCAGTAAAATAAAATGCTTCAGAAGAGTGTCTTCTAGATTCTGTAAAACGTCATCTTCATATTTGTCTTTTTTGCATATCGTCGGAGCCCTCATATGGCTGCGATAATTTCGCTAACAGAACCTAGAGACAGAAAAAATCTTTTTTTCATATATAACCACCTTAATTTCTGTTAGATCATGGAACATGCCAAGACGCTGATATCCGCGCTACACGTCCACCTGTTTCAAGTTTGATTTTGCTTTTGCAGCTGTATCTGTGCCATGAAACAATAGGATCTGGCAAATAACATTGACTATCCAGTTGTCCGTGCATATCTGCATTTAACCGATACCCAAATTCAGCTCTTATAGATACTGTCCTCCATACTATTTTTTCCATACCAATCGTGAATTCTGGAACAAACTTCGATACTTTTGTGCTGTTGAGATAACTAGCCACATTATGGTATGATGTTCTGCTGTCGACCTCTGCTTTTACATTGGCCATTCCTAACTTTAGATAGATCATTGCCGCGATACTTTTTACATAATATCCTCCTCTAAGCGAGAAACCATAGGAAACTCCATTTTTCTTTAATGTATCTGATAGCGCGCAATTATCGTAATTTTCTTCTGGATTGCGCTCTGGACGTGACGTTCCAAAGCTCGGACTTTCCTCTCCAAACCTGATGAGCTCCTGTTCCCAGTTTTGAAAACATTTCTCTTTCTTAGTTGTTTTTCCCAGATCTACAAAGAACTCTCCACCCAAATAAAAATTATCATAAGACTCATTGCTCAAAAATTTACCATATCCCACAGTTACCGAAATTATCGGCAGTGTTTTGGAAAAATCCGCTATTTTTGCTTTTTTATTTGCTGATAATTTAAATATTGCCTCATCATTGCGAATGGAAAAGTAATTGTTTTTTAGGCGCCAGCCCTCATTTTCGTTGGGATTTTTAAAAAAATTCTTATATTCATTTATAAAATTCTTTTCTGCTTCTTCTTTAATGTCTTCTTTTTTAATTTCCTCATCTTCCTTACCTTCCTCGCTTTTATCTTTATTTTTGCTTTTTTTGTCTTCAGCTTTTGTATCTCCAACTGCTAATGTTGGTTTTATTACTGGTGTTGCTTCCTGCGATTCCGTTGTGACATTACTTTTAGACATGTCACACCCAACGCCCAGTGATACATAGAATCCTTCCAATAGCTTTTTTGGATCGGCTTTAGGTAGTTCCGCTTCTGTTTTTTCGGTGGATGATTCATCATCTTCATCGTTCTGCAATTGATTGGCGTCATCCTCATCTTCGCGTTCGTCTTTCTTGTGATCAGTATCATCTTTCTCCTCCTGCGATTGATCGGCGTCATCCTCACCTTCGCGCTTGTCTTTCTTATGATCAGGATCGTCTTTATCATCCTGCGATTTATCGGTATCTTCCTCAGCTTCGCGCTTGTCTTTCTTATGATCAGGATCATCTTTATCATCCTGCGATTTATCGATGGATTTTTTTGGTACAGCTTCTCTGTAGATTATCGTTTTAAATGGCAGTGCAATCACGCAATTACATAAAACAAAAGATGCCAAGCATACGCCGAATACAACTATCTTCATTTGGCTATCACACTAATATCAAAAACACACAATATATTATGTAACAAACAAAATGAATCAGCAATATGAAATAATTTTTATTTAATTTTATGAGCTATACAAATGCGAGAGAACATAGATTGAATAAGTATTGGTTATAATAATGATGAGTTCATATAGCAAAGATTTAAGATTACTAGTTGTAAAATGACAGATGTTCATAACGTTTCATTTGGCTTTCCATTTAAAACGTTGCTTTTTTGTAACACAAAATAGTTAATTTATTCGCGAATATTGCACAATTCAAAAAAGAATCATACGATACACAACGTTAATTTTTTTATGGAGTCTTTTAATGAATAAAGTTTTGTTGTCTGCCGTTGTTGGATTTTTAGCCTTCGCAATTGCAAATAATGCAGATGCTAGAGGAAAGCGGACCGAAGAAGCAGAAGCATCTGATGGTTGCCTATTAAACGGAGTATATTTTGCAGCTGGTATTGGTGGAAGCTTCTATAATAATAAGTTGGAACCAGACGATATAAATCTTAAGCTCGAGAGTAGACGGCTCACATTGCTGTGGCCGCCCCTCCACAGAACCAGGACTTGCCCTATTAAGGCATCCGGCTCCCAATAGCATTTCACTTTCTCCAAAGAGAAAGCTTATTACCGATAATGCTTCTCCGTCTTTTCGGCCTAAAATCCGAACAGATCCGCTTCTCGATAACGCAACACTACCCTTACCCCCAGGGTCTTTTAATTCTCCCCAAGAAGTAATAAAGTATTAATAAGTTTTATAGAGGCAAGAGAATGGCAACGTTAACAGAAATATTTTCAAGTATAGAGGATCCGCGGAATCCAGCAGGTCG
>BNWE01000014.1 GCA_025998595.1 Alphaproteobacteria bacterium
AATTTATTTCGCAACGCCGTACCATTCCTGGGAACGAGGGCTCAACGAGCACACGAACGGACTGATTCGGCAGTACTTGCCGAAGAAATTCGATTTCAAAGATGTTTCGGATAAAAAAATTAGGGAATTTGAAAATAAACTTAATGATCGACCACGGAAAGTGTTAAACGCTAACTCCGCTCAAAATTATGTAGCCTATTGTGTTTTTTGTTCATTTTTTAGCATTTTCTGCAAAAGCATAGACTCCCTAATTAGGCAGTCTATCCTCAAACAAAAAAGGTTGAAGTTTCAGGAATAAGTAGCACAGACGACCTAATTTTGAGCGGAGTTAGCGGTTAAACTTCAAAACACCTCGAGAGGTCTTTGTGGCAAATCGGATTGTTTCGCCACTTGATGCACTTCGTTTCTGAATGGGCGGGAAAATGGATGGAGCGCGTGTTATTGGAGCACGCTTCAACGGCTCAGATATCAGCACAAATATTGGTTTTTTGCATGAAGAAGGCCATCCGGAATCACGCCAAAAAAACAGGAAAAATTCTCACACAAAAAAATTCTACGATCAAAACCTTCTGATTTTAAGCGCGGACTTCGATGCATAACTAACTTTCTGTTTTATCTGCCTTTTTCTCATGTTTTGTGGATGTTTTTATGAATGCGGGGATGGTAAGTTATTTTACAAAAAATGCTTGACAAATACGGATGAACGCGATACATTAGTATCAATGATTTTGTTTGTTTGGAGAGAACTGTGGAAAGAGTTGCTGTATATGTTTGCTTGTTAGCTAGTGCATGTTGTTTATCGTCGCTAAGTGCCATGGAAGGAATAGAGGTCGATCGCGATTTTGAAATCAATAACAATTTGATCGGTAACGAATTTCAAGTCGATAATGGACTTAGTGGAGTTGGTGCCGACATTACAAACGAAGTGATGGGCTTGCTTCCTGAAAGGGATGTTCAAAATGTAATTGGAATAAGCCAAGAACATATGGACTATAGAAATAATGAAGAGTCTTTTAAATTTGTTACCCACAATGTTAATTATATTCGTCGATTAATAGATGCGGTTGAAGAGACTGGTGATTTTCCTCCTGAAGAGATGGAGTTAAGCGAGAGTCGTTATCATGAATTTGGAATGTTTTATCGTGTTGAGAGGCGGCTTCATGGGAGCTTCCTTCTTCCTCGTTGTTCGTTAAATTTTGAAGAAAATTGCAACAAATACGAACGGTTGTTTTCTAAAATCTTCGAATGTGCAGAACTAGTTCTACCCAAAAACGAGAAAAAGGAGATCAGTACGGAGGAACTAAACCAAATCAGAGACGAATTATATGCTTCTACGTTATACTTGGCCGCTATAAAAAATAAATGCCTTGCCGAGCAAGTGTGTTATGATTGGCCTCATAGATATCATTTTAAAAAACATTATTTGAGTCTTGTGCTAACAGACGGTTCGGTGTACGAGCATGTGCCTGAAAACGAAAGAGTGCTTACTGATGAAGAAAAGGAATGGCTTGCCAATTGCGATGTGCCGCCGGAGGATTTTCCGAAGTATATATCGAAGTCTTTTGAGGTGCAACGAATCATTACTGAGGCAGAAAAGGCGTGGCTAATCAATTACATGTCATCACATTATTCTTCTGAGCTGAAAACTTTCAAAGAGCTAATGCAACACGAAGGGTGGTGGGGAGATCGCCATTATTATGCTTATCGTCTAATAGGAGATACTCTGTCAGATCTCAAAAAGTGGATAGATGTGGAACCTAGCCGTTTAAGGGAATCAATAGACGCGGTGGAGAAGATTTGTGAGCTTAATTCACTCAAGGAAAATTGCGGCAAATATGAAAAGTTGCTTCGTGAAATTTTCAGATGCACAGGACATATCGTACCTCAAGTCCTACATGAAGATCAAGCAAAAGCAATAAGATTGTACGAAATCAGAAATGAATCATTGCGTGCTTCCACCATATACTTGGCCGCATTGAATGAAAAAGAGGTTACCGAAAAAGACAAGGAGTGGTTTGCTGATTATGTGTCATCGCATTATAGTCTTTTTGATGGGAAGACTTTCGAAGAGCTTATGATGCGTGAAAATAGTCGTTATGCTTATTTTTTGGTGAGTAACGCTATTTCTGATCTCAAAAAGTGGCTTGGCAAGAAGTGATGAGCCATGAAAGACTTCTGATTCCAAGGCGAGCCTTCCAGTAGCTCTGAGGAAAGGCTCTGCATCAGATGTAACGCGTTTATAACGGATGCGGCAGTCAAAGCGCATTTTTTCATCTGTATGCCTGGAGAATTTCATATGCGATCGTCTGTTTTTTATGCTAATATCAGACGGTTGTATGTTCTAGGGATGTTATATGATAGTTACATGTCCAATTTGTCGGAGCAAATATTCTGTCCAGCCGGAAGCCATTGGCGAAAGCAAAATGGTTCGTTGTGCATTGTGTTCCACAACGTGGCTACAAACAGCGATTGACGAATCTGTTGATAAAAGAGAGCATGTCTCACATATTATAAAATGGACGTTTTTTTGGTTTTCGGTGCTTGTCTTTATGTTTTTATTACTTTTCACTAAGAATGTTGCCATGAGAATTTGGCCACCAGTGACGTGTTTTTATGATTTTCTCGGGATTAATCCACTTGATACAAAAAAAACGTTTGTTATAAAAAACATGTCCAACTTCTTTAAACGGAAAGACGGTAAGCTATATATGGGATTGAAGGGAGAGCTCATAAACGGTTCCAACGATGTGCAGATCATGCCAAGCCTCGTTATCTCATTAAGAAATGAGAATAATGAACAGAGCGGAGCTTCTCAAGTATCGTATAGAAAGGAATGGACCCATGATCTAATGTACAACAAGCTGCTTCCTAATCAGAAAGTTACTTTCGAAACTGAAATGCAGAGTGTTCCCTATAGCAATCTAATATGTGATATTAAATTGGATGTTTTGTAGTCTAACACAGCGAAGAGATGAATAAAAAAAGAAGCTATTTTGATGCCTATATGGAATTGGCATTTGATTTATACCTGCATTTTGTGGAGTTATTCGGGATTCTCTTGTTTCTCGCAGCTCTGGCCACTGTCATATCCTTAGTTTCCTACTGTCCAGAAGATCCATCGCTCAATACCGCCATAGATGGAGTTCCATCCAATGTGCTCTCCTTTGCCGGCAGTTACTACGCGGACTTTATGATGCAGCTGTTTGGGATGTCATCGTATGTTTTTTCCGCTGTGTTGCTATCGTTTGGATACCAGATGATAAAATACCATGTGGTTTCATTCTGGCAGATAATCTCCTGCATCATTGCCTGCGTATCGTCTTCTGTTACGGCTGCATTTTTTGGAGCATCCGCCGATAACATTGGCGTAATTGGATCTACAGCTTTCGATGTGCTAAAACATCACAAGCACTTTCTTCATTTTAGATACGCCAACCGAGTGATTATATCCGTATTGGGAGTTATTTTGTTGGTTACTCTGGTACATGCGCTCCATGTTAGAATATCTGGCATTGCAGGAGCATTGGGATTTGTTAAGAAGTTCAAGAACAAGGTAAACACAGAAGAATTACTGGAAAGAATAAACGAAATAAAGGCCGCCATTTCCAGAGATAATGATTCAAACAATGACGCAACAACCGAAAAACACGTATCCAATCGAGAATCAAAGGAAAAAGCACGTTCCAAAGGAAATTCAGCTAAGTTTTTACTGCCACCTGTATCGCTTCTTAAGGAGCCAAAAAATTCCGAAGAAAAGCTTTCGAGTTCAGAGTTGGAAGAGCGTTCGTCCAATCTAATGAATGTATTGAATGATTTCGGTATCAATGGAGAAATTTCCGGCGTGAGTCCCGGCCCGGTGGTCACTCTCTACGAGCTAAAACCGGCGGCCGGTATAAAATCATCCCGCGTAATCGGATTGTCCAGTGATATTGCGAGATATATGAGTGCGGTATCGGCTAGAGTCGCTGTCATTCCCGGAAGAAATGCTCTGGGCATAGAATTACCGAACGCCAAACGCCAGACGGTTTTTCTGAGGGAATTGCTGGAATCCAGCGTCTACAGAAAATCCGCCAGTGCTCTCCCCATATCGTTGGGAAAGGACATATCCGGCGGAGCCATCGTTGCGGATCTTGCGAAAATGCCTCACCTACTAATCGCTGGAACGACGGGATCTGGAAAATCGGTTGGTATAAACGCCATGATATTATCGCTGCTATACAAGCTCACTCCCACCGAATGCAAGTTCATCATGGTGGATCCGAAGATGCTGGAGCTGTCGGTCTACGACGACATACCGCATCTGCTAACTCCCGTTGTTACGGATCCAAAAAAAGCGGTGATTGCGTTGAAATGGGCGGTGCGCGAAATGGAATCTCGCTACAAAGCAATGTCGAAGCTGGGAGTCCGCAACATCGAAGGATACAACTCCAAGTTGGCCTCTCTGAAGAGTGCCGGCGAAGAAATAACCCGACGCGTCCAGACTGGATTTGACATGGAAAACGGAGCGCCGATCTACGAAGAGCAATCCATGAATATGGAGAAATTACCCTACATCGTGATTATCGTCGATGAGATGGCCGATCTGATGCTGGTGGCCGGAAAAGACATAGAAATTACCGTACAGCGACTGGCGCAGATGGCGCGTGCGGCGGGCATTCATCTGATAATGGCCACCCAACGTCCGTCCGTCGACGTCATCACCGGCACAATCAAGGCGAACTTTCCCACCAGAATTAGCTTCCAGGTGAGCTCAAAGATCGATAGCCGTACGATTCTCGGAGAGCAGGGAGCGGAACAGCTTCTGGGACAGGGAGATCTGCTGTACATGGCATCCGGAGGACGCACCACTCGAATACACTGTCCGTTCGTCAGTGATGGCGAGGTCGAGGAGGTAGCGCTGCATCTAAAGGCACAGGGAGAACCACACTACATCGAGACAATTCTAGAGGAAGACGAAGATGGCGCTGGCGAAATGTCCTACGATGGTGAAGATGGCGATCCAATGTATAAGGAAGCGGTTGCTCTGATTCTGAGAGAAGGGAAGGTATCGACGAGCTTCATTCAGCGACATTTGAAATTAGGCTACAACAGAGCGGCTCGCATAGTTGACATGATGGAGACGGCTGGTATAGTATCGCAAGCGAATCACGTTGGAAAAAGAGAAATTATTGGAAGGTAGACGAATGTTTATAAGATCAAAACTTAGTAGGTTTCTTCTAGTTATATGCTGTTGCGTTGCTGTATCCAACTGTACTGCTATTGAAGGGCGAGTATTGAACAAAAGCGAAATAGATCTGTACGTTAAACAGCTGGAAGATTATCTGAATTCCATCAAAACAATTGTATCGAAATTCATTCAGGTCAGCAGATACGGCGAGGAAAGCAACGGCTATTTCCTCCTGAAAAGACCAGGCAAGATGAAAATGTTCTATCAACCTCCAGCTACGGACGTGTTCGTGGCCAAAGATGATAAAATCACCCACTACAATAGGGAATTGAAGGAAAAGACCATATCATCCATGCATTCGTCGCCGTTGTCGTTCTTTCTGGAATATAAGATAAATCTACGCGATAATGTCAAGGTTTTATCGGCTATAGAGCTAAAAGACGAAATGGTCATTACTTTTTCCAAGAAAAATGACGATACCGAAGGAGCCGTATCATTGTATTTTACGAAAAATCCAATTAAACTTCTGAAATGGGAGATTTTTAATAACAAAAATGACATCGAAAAATATGATTCAACGAAAATTCTTCTACTGGATAGCGACATAAACACCAAAAAAATCAGTGACGATGAATTCGATAAGCTGATGACCTTTGTGGAACCTCATTATTACCACATCCGATTGCCACCATTGCAAGCGTAGCGCAACGAGTGCTGTCACACATGCGTTATTCAAGTAAAACACACAATATACTTGCCTTTATACAAAACTACCCCAGTACATTGCGTAAAAAACAATCAAAATTATTAGAAGAAAAAAATATATAATTTTCAGAACAGCACACACCTTGAATAATTCCTAAAAATACTGTATATATAATAGTGTGTTTTATTAATGGAGAGGATATGAAAAAAATCACCATGCTAGCGTTGTTTGCTAGTGCATTAGAATTTGCGTCGTTGGATGCAATGATCGAGAAGAAGTTGTCATCAGAAAACGTATCAAAAGACGGTTTCGCTGCAATTGAAGTAAGTCAGGAGTACGATTATCCCAATGGACTCATTGGAATTGTTAAAAATGAGCGAGATCTTCTTTTCTTGTTGGCGGAAATAATAAACGACGAAGACAAAATAAAAGCCCTATTTGGAATGGGCGATGAGTGTTTTCAGTGGAAAGATCATCCTTATTTTAGGGCAATTCGACAGAATATTTTTCCCAACGCATTGGACGTAAGGGAGATTAACGAAAAGATAGAGAACCATTTTTCAACGCTAGAGGGTGGTTGTCATAAGAGAACCCACGGCTTCGTTGGTGGCTATACAGTGGGGCAAGATTGGTCCCATGAGTTTTTTTCGTTATTCTATCCCAATTGCACACCAGATTGGAAAAGCGAAAATCAAGATAAGGTAGCGCTTATTATGGACATGTCTTTCGACGCGTGCCTCGACAAATACCACAGTCCTGGCTTAGAACCGCAGGAGCAGGCTTTTTACAAAGAAGAGCTTTATGTTCGTTTGCATGGCCGTAGATGGGATGCACAAAGAGGCTTTTATCAAACTTTGCATGAACCAATAAACGTTGATCGTTTGCAAGAACTTCCGTACGACTTATTCTTGCTTGTTGTTACCAACTGGGAGCTCTGTAAGTATGCTAGATTTTTTTCTAAAAACCAATTCCGGTGGATACCTATACAGTTGATAGAAAAAGGTGATTTTGCTGTAATACATAGGCTATGTGATAACAAAGATAAGCTGCCAAAAGAACACCTAGTCGCACTTGATAAACGTATTGATGTGCTTTTAGAGCAATGGGGTATCGCTCGTGATGCTGCCGAAGCTGATTATGGTGTTGCCGTTAATAAGGGGAGCTTTCATGTTTGTTTTGCTAGGCCTCATCGCAACGATAGCTTACATATGCTAGACCAGGTACACGAGCTTCGTAAGAAATATCCAAAAAGCTGTTTCTAAATATTTCTGGTGCATCTCAGTAGTTTTATGTGCTGATTTGCACCACTGGCCGTAATTCCTCCAGAATGTCGCGAAGCAGAAAACGCCTGTACCGCAAGCACGTTGTAAGCATGTCTCAGAATATTACAAAAAAGCGGCACGGACTTGACCATTCGTAGCGTGTGCTATAGTATGGCACAACAACCTAGAGGTGTATTATGAAAAAAGTCACTATGGTAGCGCTATGTGTGAGCGTGTTGGTATCTGCGTCGTTAAATGCAATGATGGATATCGAGAATGGATTTTGTGGAATGAATCGAGACATCGTCTTTGAGCTAGCAAAAATCATGAAGAATGATGATGAGAAAGTTAGAGCCGTGTTTGGAATGTGCGGAGAAAATTTTCTATGGAAAAAACATCGTTTTTTCCAGGAAACTCGATGGAGTGTTTTCCCCAACGCATTGGACGTAAAGGAGATTAACGAAAAATTGGAAAACCATTTTGCGCCGCTAAATGGTGGTTATCGCGACGGAGAGGACCTCTCTAGTTTCAATGCGGTAGGGTACGATTGCTCTCTGGTGTTTCGTGGGTTATTCTTCTCTTACTCAATGGATTGGGTATATAAAAATGAACGTAGAGTAGAGCTTATTCTGGACATGTCCGCTGACGCATGCCTCGACGAATGCACTCGTCCTGGTTTCAAAGAGTTACATCTGCAGGAGCAAAATCTCTATAAAAAAGAGCTTTTTGATATTCATTTATATGGCCATAAATGGAGTGGGCAAGAAGGCGGTCGTTATTCTTTGCCCCAAATAAACGTTAATCGCTTGCAAAGACTTCCATACGACTTATTCCTGCTTGTTCTTGCCGAGCCTCCTCTCTCTAGGAGGTATGCTAGACTCTTTTCCAAAAACCAATTTCGGTGGATACCTATACAGTGTATAAAAAAAGGTAATTTTGATATAATACAGTCGCTATGCAATAACAAAGATAAGCTGCCAAAAAGACACCTGGTCGCACTTGATAAACGTATTGATGTGCTTTTAAAGCAATGGGGTGTTGCTCGTAATCATGCTGCCGATGATAATGACTCCCTTAAGGCTTCTGATAGTTCTCGTATGCTAGACAAGGTGCGCCAGCTTCGTGAGAAGTTTCCAAAAAGCTGTTTTTAAATATTTTTGGTGCATCTCAGTAATTTTATATGCTGATTTGCACTGTGATACGTAGACAGCGCTAGCGTCCGTTTCGGTCGGTAGCGGCTCAGAAGATGCCAGCGCTGCAAGCACCTTCGACAACGGTAATTATGGTGTCTCCAATGGCGATAGTGGGATTTTTTTCGGCGAGTATTACGGCTTCATTTCTAACGACAAAAATAGGGACTATTTTATCAACCAATCCTATGGATAAAACTCCATCGCCTAGGATAGAACAGGATTCGGTTACGACTGATTCCACCACAAATGCGGAGCCACCACAGCCTTTCAACGCTGTTACGGACTTGATATTTCCGCCTTTCACGGTCATGTGCAACACTGTCTCGACTGTGATTACGCTTGGATTAATGACGGAACATCCAGCGCTAATTGGCAGAAGCACATCGTATCTGTGATTTTTGGCCAGCGTAATGACTCTCTTGACTCCGATTTCCTTCAAAAACAACGATGATAGAATGTTCGTCTTTTCCTTGCCCGTTAGAACGATCGCCATATCCATTTCAGCACCGATTTCTCGGAGAAAATCGTAATTCTGATAATTGCCGTAACTCGTTGTTATATCCGAAAAGTTCTGTGCGATTTTTTCGGCACGTTCCATGGATTCTTCCAGCAGAGTGATGTCGAGGTTCGGATTTTTCGCCAGCATTGTTTTTATCACGGATATGCTGATTTTATTGCCGCCAACCACAAGTATATGCTGTTTGTTTTTTTGATTATAGCCGAACAACTTCATGGACTCATTCAGATGTGCTTTGGTCGTGACCAAATAAATTTCATCTCCATCCATCAGCATATCGTCTATTTTGGGGAAGAATGTCTTTCCATTTCTGGTGATGGTCAGAACAGATGTATCAAGATCTACTATTCCCCGAAAATGTTTAAAGGTGGTATTGAGAGCTTCTGCGCCGGTTCGACATCGCAATCCAACAATTACTGAACTTTCCAGATTTACGACATCAAACGCTCCGTTTACGCCGGCAATATCACTGACGGCGTTGGCTATTTCGGATTCCGGCTGAATAATGACATCCACATCAAATTTTTCTTTCAGAAACAGCTCGAAAACGTTTCCGTGCAAAAATGTATCGGTTCTGATGCGGGCGATTTTAGTTTGGCCAGCAGGTCTAAACAAGGATCCGACAAGTTTGCAGGCCAGGATGTTTTGCTCGTCCGTAGTCATTGTCGCTATCACGTAGCTTGCATTTTCGGCATTGGCTTCCTTTAGGACGTCAACGTCCAGAGCATCACCAACAACGACATTAATGCCGGATGATTCCCTTATTTTTGCCGCAATTTCCGGAGATTTTTCAATTATGGTTACGTCTTCATCCTGATTAAACAGATGATTCGCAATGCCACGTCCAACGTCTCCAGCTCCCAAGATCAATATCTTCATTACTACGTCTACTTTTGTTTTGTTTTCTTTCTAATCTGAAGATTAAGTGCCTTCATTTTTCTGTGCAGTGCGGAGCGCTCCATTCCTATGAAATTGGCCGTTTGAGATATATTACCAGAAAAACGCTCCACCTGCGCCTGCAAATAATCCATTTCGAAGTGTTCCTTGGCCTCTTTCAACGGTAATGTTATAAATTTCGCTGCATTAAGGGAATCGAATTTATCTTTTGTGCTGGAAGTAAGCTCTGGAGGTAAAACATTTTTATCCATGGTGAGATCTGCGGAGTCACTGGCGTTTATCAGACTGCTTTCCACGACATTCTTCACCTGGTGAACGTTTCCTGGCCAATCATACGACTGCAGAACCGCCAGGGCATCTTCCGCAAATTTCTTGGATGGTAGTCCAAAGAAACGCTCGGACTTCGACAGATAATAGTTAATAATCGGAATGATGTCTTCTCTTCTATTTTTCAGTGGTGGAATGACCACTTCGGAAATCTTTAGGCGATAGAATAATTCACTGCTGAATGTCTCATTTTCAATGATTCTCTGCATATTTTCGCCACTCGAGCTGCAGATCACTCGGGTATCTAGGTATACGACCCTATTGCCGCAGGAATACTTTCCATCCTTCAAAAGTGATAGAAATCTACGTTGCAGATCCTTTGGTAACTTATCGATTTCTTCGAGAAACAGAGTTCCGTCATTTGCTTTTTCCAATTTTCCATAGGATTTTTCCGTTCCAAAAAATTCATTCTCAAAATTTCCAGAATTTCCCGAGATGCAGTTTATATAAACGAATTGATGATCGCTGCGACTGGATTTTCTATGGATATTGTAGGCAATGACATCTGCTTCTGTGCCAACTGGTGTATCTATAAACACTCGACTGTTGGAAGTCGCTATTTTTTCCACAACGGATTTTATGGTGGCAGCAAACTGAGAAGTTCCAACACTGAAAATTTCAGAATCGAGTCTGCTATTTTTCAGATACATGTTTTCTCTTTTTAATTTGCATGTTTCGATGGCTCTCTGGCAAGTTATCAGGAGTCTCTCGATTACAAATGGTTTTTCTATAAAATCAAAGGCGCCGTTTTGTATCGCCTGCACAGCGACGTCTATCGTTCCATGTCCAGATATAATTACTACGGGTACTTCGTCGTTTAGTCGCTTGAGCTTTTCCAAAATTTTTATGCCGGCAGACTCTTCTTCCCCTATCCATAAATCCAAAAACACCACATCCGGCACGCACTTTTTGAAATGAGCAAACGCTTCATGTTCGTTGGAGGCAACGCGAGCAGCATATCCTTCATCTGCCAGAACATCCGCCACCAACTTTCTGACTTCGGGATCATCATCTACTATTAATACGTTACTGTTTTCGTTAGCCATATATTGCTTTCCAATCATTATTTATAGGGAATCGACAAAGTAACTTTCGCACCGCCATACTCACTTTCTTCAAACAATAACTCTCCACCGTGATCTTGTACTATTTTCTTTACGATCGTCAATCCCAATCCAGTCCCCTTGGGGGTTAGTGTGAAATAGGGAGTAGCCAACGACTCCATTTTTCCTTTGGGCAATCCAGGGCCGTTATCTTCCACAGATACTGTAACATATCCATCGAGCTCACCTATGGTCACGAATATTTTTTTACACTCTTTATTTATCGTGTTCAAGGCATTTATGGAATTTTGAATTAAATTTACGACGGATTGATGTAAAAGCCGTTCATCTGCTTTGGTTTCATACATTTCTTTGGCGTGAATGAAGGTAAGCTCAATGCCGTTCGTGGCATTTTCCATGAGAAAGACCGCTTGCTTGCATATCTCGTAGACATTGCATACCCGAAGTATAGGCTCCGGCAATCGGGCAAAGAAATTGAAATCATCGATGAGCCTTTTTATGTCCCCCACCTGGCGGATTATGGTGTTCACCAGCTCGGAAAATATATGGGAATCGGTGGATATCTGCGAAATATATTTGCGTCTCAGACGTTCTGCCGAAAGCTGAATTGGAGTCAGTGGATTCTTTATTTCATGAGCAACGCGTCGTGCCACTTCCGTCCAAGCGACCTTTCTCTGGGCCATAACCACATTTGTCATGTCATCGAACGTTATTACGAATCTATTGTAATAGATGTTAGAAAACTCGATGTTTTCTATTTTTATCGAGAACAACAAATATTCGTTATCTTTTTTGTATTGTATTTCGCGCTCCACAAATTGCTTGTCGTAGGCTTCTAATATTAAATCTTCGATTTCCGGAATGAGATTGCTTATGTGCTCTCCAAAAACAATTTTCTTATTGAGCAATTTTTCGGCCGCGTTGTTCCATATGTAGATCGCATTATTGTCTATGCCAATGACTCCAGACGAAACTCCAGCCAATACGCTGCTGGTGAACTTTATTCTTTCGTCCAATTGGGTGTTTATTTTTAGCAAGTCCTCTTTTCGTTCGTGAACCTGCTTGACCATTTCGTTGAATGTCTTTATCAGGAGTGATATTTCTTCGTAGGAACTTCCCTCTTTTGCGCGAGCGGTTGCATCTCCCCCAATAATGCTTTCCGAAACATCTATAAGATTGCTTATGGGTCTTACTATCCTCCAGGAGTACAGTATGGCCACAACTATGGACACAATCAGAAGCAGTACGCCAACTATCAGAAACATGAATATAAATGCAATCTCAAGTGAACCGCGATTTTCCAGTAATTTATAGTATTCGTTGTAGGCGTTTCTTGCGTTTTGCGCGTTGGATACAATGTCTGAGTTTACATTCTTCTCTATTATCAGGTACATTGGCTCGCCAATGCGAGTTTTGAATGATGAAATTGCAATTATGTTCTTGTCATCATTGCCTTCTATATCTAGGATCATTGAATTTTTTTCATTTACATTTTTGATGAATTCTCCATTTCCAATGTTCAAAAAATGCAGTGCCACACTGTATTTGGAATGGGCAATTATATCCAGAGACGAATTCAATAGTATTGCCGAATTTATTCCTTTTAGAACGCAGAGATCGTCCAATTGAAAGCCAATGTTTTTAGAAAAGCGATCGATTTCATATTCATAGAGGTCAAACATACTTTCCACATGGTAGTCTATTGCTTTTGAGATGGCAATGCAGTCGTTGAGGGTATTTCTTTTGTGCTCATTGAGATACGACTCAGCAACATTTAGAGATTCCCGCAGAACAGTTCTATTCCGCTCGTTAAACCAAGATTCAATGCCTTTGTGAAAGAAAAACGCAGAAAAAAGACTCATGCACACTGATGGAATTACGGACAACAGCGAAAAAACGACCATAAACCTGAATGACAAGCGCGATCCTTTGCTGTGTCGTCCGGACCAGAGTTCGTATATCTTATGGCTACTCAGTAGTAGCAAAATTAATATGAAAGCGATGTCGCAATATAAAACTGATATTACTTTCTGGGAGCTCTCCATGTACAGCTCCGACTTCGATAGCAACACATATGTAAAAATGCAAGAAATCATCGATAGTGCGAAAAACAAATACGTCAAGAAATTTCGCACACCGGTTTTCTTGAAGAAAAACATAATATTCTTTATCGTGGTACTAGCTGTCATTATTCTCTGGATTTATTTGTTGCATTTTTTTGCGAAGCGTATTGCGATTTATCCCAAGTATCTTTGCTGCCTTCATTTGATTGCCATTGACACGCCTCAGTGTAACTTCAAACATTATGCGCTCAACTTCATTGATGACACGATCATATAGCCCAGATGGAAGAACTCCTTCATCGTGGGAATCGAAATATTTCTCAAAATTCTTCCTGATTGCACCAGATAAACCACCCTCTGATAATTCATGTTCTCCATTAGTTAGCATAGGCAATACTCCATCGGTTATCAATACCACACTTCGCATAACTATCCTCTATCTCTTGTTTTCGTCGTCAGTGCTTACAACGTACGCGTTCTACCATTATCAGATCCAACGTCACGTTGGTTTAAAAAAGTTGCTTTCGTAAAATTCCTTTACGCAACATTTTATAAACGAAATATCATCGCTTCTATTGATCGTTTCTCTAAATCTAGATGAGCCATACAGGCCATTACTATACCAGCAAAAGTGCTTTCTGAACAATCGTATACCGTGAAGTTCGCCATAAAATTCCAGCGTATCGTAAAAATGCTGCATTACAATATTGAACTGCTCCTCAAGCGTCGGAGATTTTGTTATTTTCTTTTCGTGAATGAAATCCATTATTTGGCGGAGTAGCCACGGTCTTCCCAGCGCAGCTCGACCGATCATTATTCCGTTTGCTCCGGACAATTCCATGGCCTCTATTGCATTTTCGGGAGTTTTTATGTCGCCGTTGCACAGATACGGTATTTTTATGATTTCCTTCAACTGCGCAATTGCCGCCCAATCTGCTATTCCACTGTACATTTGATTTCTAGTTCTGCAATGAATCGCCAACATTTTTATTCCGATATCCTCGAATTTTTTCGCTAAGCTAAAGCAATTGATGTGTTCCGCGTCCCATCCGAGTCTCATTTTGAGCGTGACGGGAATCTTTACTGCATTTACGACAGCTTCGGCGATTTTCACGGCTAAATCTTCGTTTTTCATAAGAGCAGATCCGGATTCGTTCGACACAACCTTCCTCGCAGGACATCCCATATTGACGTCTATCACATCGGCTCCCAACGATTCGTTTATTCTTGCCGATTCTGCCATTGTTTTGGGATCAGATCCTACGATTTGCGTGATTGCCAACGTGACGTTAGATCCGTTTTCTGCTTCACTACCAGCTGAATGGTATGCACGCGTCGCCTTCGATGCTGAAGCTGCCTCAGCAAGAGCAAACGCCTGTGGTGCAACCACCGTCACGTTGACACGTTGGTGGGTTTTTTTATTGTCTCGAACGAGGGCTTCGCAGGAAATCATTTCAGACGCCACAGCAGATGCTCCAAAGGAACAAACCAGACGTCGAAACGGAGCATCTGTAATTCCCGCCATGGGAGCGAGGAATACCGGAAGATTATGAGACTGAAATTGAAAAAGCTTATCTAATCTCATTGATGCACTAAAACTCTACTTTTATATCGTACACCGGATGTTCCATAAGATTAACAGACTGATGTGAAGCGAATTTCCAATTGGAAAAGATCTTTCTTTTATTTTCATAAACCTCGATATATGCGTATATTTCTTTGCTATCTTCCGGACTATTTTTAAAACATCTCTTTAACTTGAGAGATATGTTCCCGAACTTAATGGATTCGTTGGTTTTTATATTTCTGCGAAAAATCTTTCCGCTGATTTTATCGAGTATTTGTATGTTGACGTCATATATCTCGATCGGATAAGAATCCCAAATGGAATCTTCATAGGCACCTTCTTGGTCTGCATTTTTTTCGGTAGCTGCAGCCGGCTGCTCTTTCTCTTTTTCGGAAAGAACAGTGAACGCACATAGCAGAGAGCAAACAATAAAAAGATGTCTGGAAGAAAATAAACGCATGTTAACTATCTTTAGAATCATCTAGAACTGCGACGCTATCGTCCAAATCGTCAATATCATCTGTTTCCACGACCAGGGAATCATCATCAACTACATCAATTACGACGTCATCAACTTCTTCGCTCTTTTCCTGGGAGTTCTTTGTTTTTCTCTTGTAGAGATGCTCCGGATCGAATTGCGCTCCACAGCTGGGACAAATTATGGGAGATGTATTAAAATCATAGAAACGAATACCACATCCCTGACATACCCTTTTTATTCCCCACGTATCTTTAGCCATTTCATCATTCTCCAATCACATATATCTAGACTGCGATCCTATACATAAGCCTATTCCAAAGTCAAACAAATATCTTCATATTTTTGGGTTTTTTGCTCCCACAGACTTACGACATATCCGCCAAGTCCTGATCCTATTGGCTTTGCCGCAAGAGCCCCATTGCGTTTCAAAGAATCGATGTGATTAGATAAATTATCGTCACACAATCCCCACCGGTGAAAAACGTCATTACCCAAAGTAATTCCACTTCTTAACTTTTCAAGATCAGCATTTTTTATTCCCCGCTCGCAGAGATCAGACGCCTGATTCATAATGGAATCCAACTCAATTGCCAGCGAGCTATCCCGATGAAAAACATCTTTCACAATATCTGCGCATTTCGACGTCATGGCTTTTTTCCCGGAATATGTGAGCATCAAATGAGACAAAAATGGATTTTCTATGGTATCGACTACTTTGTTGTACTGAAATACGATTGGCTTATTGAGCATGGCGACCGCTATGTCCAAACCACTGCTTTTTCCATGAAACATATCTTCAAGCCGACGCGCAAGCAACGAGACATCATCACAGAATCCCAAGTACTTAAATACATTCGCAATGTTTCGGCATATGGCGGCAGAACTTCCCAACCCGGATTTCAGTGGAATATCGTTTTTTATGGTGAATCTTCCACGAATTTTTTCAAAGTTCACGTTGGTTAAAAAAGCCGCTTTCTTCAGCAGCGAAACGAACGTATCCATGCAACTGGTATTATCGTTTATATTTAGCTCGCCATCTTCTTCATAAGTTATGGAGCACCTGTAGCAGCCCAGAGGAAAAGCTATGGCTTTTCCGCCTCTAACGACAGTATGTTCACCAGATAATATCCATTTTGCGTAACTAACAGACTCCATTTCACATCCATGAAAATACAATAGTGATTCGTAAAAACATGATTTTTGATTATGCGCGACTAAGATAGTACCATTTCTAGCGTCTCTAACTCTTCCAGAGTTTTTCCGGTGCCCAACACAACGCAGGAAAGTGGA
Organism: Alphaproteobacteria bacterium; assembly: GCA_025998595.1. The sequence goes on from BNWE01000014.1 coordinate 16,535, forward strand.
TCCTCGGCAAGGGAAACCGGCAATCCAGTTTTCGACCGTATTAGTTCATCCAATCGATTTAGCATTGCTCCTCCGCCGGTCATTATAATTCCCTTATCAACTATATCTGCAGACAGCTCCGGTGGTGTATTTTCGAGCGCAAATCTTACGGCTTCCACAATAGCGGATACAGTTTCCATAAGACTATCCACAATATTGTTTTCCGATATCTGTATTTCCTTTGGAACACCGTTCACGAGATCGCGTCCCTTTATGGACATCATTCGTCCTTCACCATCATTCGGATGAAGTGCCGCTCCTATTTGCTTTTTTATTTTTTCTGCAGTTGTGTCTCCAATGAGGAGATTGTGATGCTTTCTTATGTAATTCACAATTGCTTCATCCATTTTATCGCCACCGACCCTAACGGAATTTCCGTACACTATTCCCCCAAGAGATAGTACGGCTACCTCCGTTGTCCCTCCGCCGATGTCCACAACCATTGAACCAGTAGGCTCCGTAACCGGCAATCCAGCGCCGATGGCCGCCGCCATAGGTTCTTCAATTAAAAAGACTTTGCGAGCCCCAGCTCCTTCTGCTGACTCCTTAATGGCTCTTCTTTCAACGGCAGTGGCTCCTCTTGGTATGCATATTACGATCTTCGGACTGACGAAACTCCTTCTATTATGAACTTTTCTTATGAAATGCTTAATCATTTCTTCGGCAACATTGAAATCAGCGATGACTCCGTCTTTCATGGGTCTAATGGCCGTTATGTTGCCGGGAGTTCGCCCCACCATCAGTTTGGCCTCCTCTCCCACAGCCAATACATGCTTTTTTCCACCTGATTCCGCAAGGGCTACCACAGACGGTTCATTTAGCAAAATACCTTTTCCTCTCACATATACCAGTGTGTTGGCGGTCCCGAGATCTATACCGATATCCGACGAGAACCATCCGCGCAATGAAAACGACATTCTTATTATCCCATTTATTTTCGAAAGACTTGTTATACCTTCTATAAAAGATATATACTCTTCCCGTTATAATCTCAAGGGTTTATGCTTGAGAAAGTGCAACTAGTTTTCGCAGGGTAACTGAATGAAAAGAATATTGCTTGTTTTTGCTTGTTTTACAATCTGTGGCTGTACACATGATCATGAAGATAATGGAAAAAAACAGAAAAAGGCTAATGTAATTATTCAGAAGAAAAAGAGTAAGCCAGCTCCGATAATGGCGCCTCCTGTTGTCGATAAAAATGTTAAGGTCGAGTCAGAGAAAGTTCAATCAAAAGTAGAAGCGGTCGATGCTGCTGCTAAGTCTGCTCCAAAGCCGGCAATTCAACCGGATGTTCCAGCTGATGATCCTCCAGTGATTAGCATGGTCGATGAGACTAGCGCTTTTTTGGCGAGTAGCGTTGAAGAAGATTCTCCTGTCTCCGATACTCCAATAGGAGATTATGACCTTATCGCAAGACAGTTGGCTGGGCTTGATGCAGAGGCTAATACTGCTTATGGAATGTTCATCGAGACGAGATGGAAGAATTTAAACAATGATAGCCTAGGAGCCATAAAAAATTGGTCCCAAAAGAACATAATCCCGCATCTGGGAGATTTTCGAACAGTATTCTATCCGTTTGGAGGGCCTGATATTTCATGCCCATTTAAGTTTTTCCCAAGTGCTCGTACCTATATTTTGGTTGGATTAGAGCCAATTGGTAGTTTTAATGAAGTAAGCAAAAACATCAAAAAAACAGAGACGTTAGCATGTTTGAAAAAAGCATTTTCCAGTTATTTGCAGATAGGGTTTTTTATAACTTCAGAGATGTCTAAGGATCTATCTTCTAGCTCTCTCAATGGATCTTTGCCTCTTATTCTTCCACAGTTGGCTCGACTTGGATTTTACGTCAGCAATATAGAGGATCTATCCATAAGTCCCGAAGGAAAAGAAGTCTCAAGAACTCAAGGTATGACGGATTGCGTTAGAATCACCTGTAAAAAAGATGGAGATAGTGCACCGAGATTTGTATATTACGTTAGAATAAATCTTGCTGATGATAACCGACGTCTCCCTGCTTTTGTGAATTTTATGAAGAGAAGAACGTTTGTGACATTTCTAAAGAGCGCTTCCTATGCTTTACATAGTCGTACGCTATCTAAGTTCAAGGCGTTTTTGCTAGCAAACTCACAAGCTATTTTACAGGATGATACCGGTGTTCCATTTAAGGATTTCGGTGAAAAATGGCAAAAGTATGTCTTCGGTCACTATGAGGCTCCGATGGTGCAAGTGTTTAAGAATTATAAGCAACCGGCTATGGTGGATTTTTACAAAGCAAACAGTGTAGTAAGTATACCGTTTAAAATAGGCTATGGATTCAATCGATGTCAGCCAAATTTACTCTTGGCAGTGGTTGCACCACGGGCAATTGCTGCTTCGCCACCTTCCGAAGGGGATGCTAGCGATATCTCCAAAGCTGAAGTGGTTGCACCACAGGCGCTTCCAGATGCACAAGTATCCGATATGCCGACAGCTAAAACGGAAGAAGCATCTTCAGCTGCGCAAGTATCAGATGTGCCTGCGGTAAAGAGTGAAGAAACACCTACAAATATGCAAGTTGAAGACATTCAAGCTCACGACCTAATGAAAAAAATTGGATTGATTTAACGTTGATCATATACTCCTTACAATTGAGAAGTTGGTTTTCTTTTTTCTAGATTCCTACGGCTCTTCGAGCCTCTGAATAACGAGAAACTCTGAAATTACAGTCATCTAGAGGAACGTAGCGACGTATGGATCCAGTGGAACAAAAATCCACATTCTCAGTTAAATTGTGTATATATCTTCAGCCGCAAAAAATGGATCAAACGTCACGTTTGTTAAGCATATGTAAACTTCTTTGTGGCTGAATTAATATAGTGTTTGTTGGACGCAAGTTTTGGCGTTTGTTTTTGTGGTGGAGAGTGATATCGATGTTTAGTGGTTATTTTGCAGCTATTGTAACTCCTTTTGTTGATGGAAAAGTAGATTTAAAGTCGTTGGAGAAGTACATAAATTACCTTGTGGGTTCTGGGGTTTCCGGTATTGTCGTGTGCGCATCCACCGGAGAAGCGCTATCGTTATCACATCAGGAAAAGATAGACGTCATAACAACTGCGGCTAAAATTGCAGATGGAAAGACGAGAATTATAGCAGGAATCGTATGTCTCTCAACTCAGGATTGTTTTGAGCTAATGAAAAAAACAGAGAGTTGTGTGGACGCTTTCTTGTGTGTATGTCCTTACTATGTTCGGCCATCTCAAGAGCAGATATATGCTCACTTTGAAAAACTTAGCTCATCGACATCAAATAAGTTGATTTTATACAATAATCCACCTAGAGTAGGAACCAGTATTGCTTTTGATACATTGAGAAGGTTATCGGAACTAAACAACATTGTTGGCATTAAAGAATGTGGTCCTGATTTATCTGTGTTTGCCTCCTGGAGACTGCAGCTAAAAGAAGGATTTTCACTTATTTCCGGAGATGATGCCACCGCTTGCGGAGCACTGGCGCTGGGAGCCGAAGGTATAATTTCCGTAAGTGCAAATGTTATTCCGGAAGTGTGCGTAACAATGTATCAGGCTCTGAAAAGGGGAGAAATGGAAAGGTTTTCGGCAGCAAGAGACATGATTGCTCCGGTGCATTCGGTTATGTTTGAGGCTCCGAGTCCTGCTCCGGTAAAATACGTACTCAGTCGTCTTGGGTATATACAGAACGAACTGCGGTTACCTATGTCTCCGATTAGTGAGCAACTGAAAGCAAAGATAGATGATGTTATGAAAAAAATGGATCTAAAATGGCAGAATATCGTGAAGTAGGCTTCAATAAGAGGGCGAATTATGATTATGAGATACTGGAGAAATTGGAAGCTGGCATAGTTTTACTTGGCAGTGAAGTAAAATCTCTCCGGAATCATAAGGTGAATCTTACGGAGGCCTATGCGGGACTATCGAAGGATTGTGAGCTATTCCTATACCAAATGCACATTCCCGAGTATAAACTCGCCAATAAAATGAATCATAATCCGATTAGGACGAGAAAATTGCTGGTGCGCAAAAAGCAAATGCTCAAATTAATCGGACAATTGAAAAAGGGAGGGTATTCACTAATTCCCGTAAGTATATATTTCAATGAAAAGGGATTTGTAAAGATCTCTCTCGGACTCGGAAAGGGTAAGAAAAACATAGATAAGCGAGAGATCATCAAGCAGAGGGAATGGAATCGTGAAAAAGCACGCATACTAAAAAATGGTAGTCGATAATGTGCTCCACATAGATTTAGAATTTTCTTATTGTCTTTTTTGTGGTAACATCTCATGTATTGTTGAATGGTAAACTATTTATGCTTAATTTGATAGATGTGACCGAGACATACTTTTGCCATTTTTCACCGAAATCCTTAATGGAACACCGGTATCATCCTGTAAAATAGCTTGTGAGTTTGCTAGCAAA
>BNWE01000015.1 GCA_025998595.1 Alphaproteobacteria bacterium
TTCTCGCGTGCGTTCTGTCGCGGATCGACTGCACAGTCGTCTTGGTAGTGGAAACCAGAGCACACACACTGGCATCAGGAATATCCGGATAGAACTTCACGAGCCACGCAATGGCGTCTGGACGCTCACGCCTTTTTAGAAGCGGTGTATATTTTTTCTTCGACTTTGGTTTTTTTATGGAAAACTTTTGAACAGCCATATTTAGCTTAGCTTTCGGATTTCTGGAACAACGTTCAATTTCTTCCCGCGTCAGCTGCCCAAGATTCACGGGATCAACGCCGACCATTCCAACCGAAACCTGTTCGTCGGCCAGAGCCTGAACCTCAAGCGGATGCAATCCACAAAAGTTTGCTATCTGCTCAAATGTGAGAGCAGTATTCTCAATTAACCAGATCGCTGTGCCCTGGGGCATAATAGGTGTTTCCATGATTCTCTCTTTACAATAATCTGACAGCATTCTACACGCTTTATATATAAAGCACAATAAAATCCGCTAAGTGGATCCAACGTCACGTTGGTTAAAAATGCAGCATAGTGTGGGGAATATGGTAAGAACGAAGATTGTCCCCCAGAATAATCCGCCAGTTAGGATGATTCCGATGCATCTGCGGGATTCGAATCCGTAATCTCCTGGAATCACTAGCGGAATGGATCCGAAGAACATGGCTCCAGTCGTTATCAGAATTGGGCGCAGTCGAATGACGGCCGCCTGTTGAACTGCCTCTACAGCGGATTTCCCCTGTGCCATAAGTTGGTTTGTAAATTCCACGATTAAAATTCCATGCTTCGTTATAAGTCCAATGAGGGTGATGAGCCCCACCGACGTGTAAATGTTAAGCGAAATTCCCGTAATCCAGATGCTGAAGAGCGCGCTGGCACAAGCTAGCGGAGCCGTCAGAAGTATCAGTAGCGGATCTCGAAAATTATTAAATTGTAGTGACAGAATCGCAAAAATAAAAACGATGGCCAGCACAAAAAGCATCATCATTGTTCTGGAGGATTTTTGAACGGATTCCGCTGATCCGAGCGGCGCTTTCTTGTAGGATTGCGGAAGATTTTCATTGATGATTTTCATGCCGGCGCCTAATGTATCGGAAAAATTTGTATTTTGTGGCACACTGAATGCCAATTTCGCTGCCCGCATTTGGTTATGATGATAAAATTGCTTTGGCTCCGTTGATGGAACCATCTTTGATACTACATCCAGCGAAATTCTTTTGCCCGCAGTGTTCGTAACGTAAATTCCAGATAAATCCCACGGTTTTTCTGAGCTTTCGATTAAAATGTCGTAAGAAATTCCATCCTTATGAAATGTAAGATTGCGATTCCCACTGAAAAACACCTCCAATGTCTTGGAAATCTGCTCATTTGTTATGCCAAGTTTCGATGCTTTATCTTGATCAATGTAAATCTTATAGGTCAAATTGTTGAGAGCCAAATCATGCCCAGGATTTCCACAGAGTGGACTTTTCATGAGCTCTCTTTTCATCTTCTCCAGGTTTTCGTATAGTTCCTGATATGTTCCACTGGTGGAAATGGCCAGGCGCACTCGAGAAGAACCTTGATCATTCGACGAAATTCCCGGAAGATTGGTATCTTCGCTCCAGACGTTAACGTCCTGAGATGGAAAATCCTGAACCTTTTTGTTCAAATCAGCAACAATCTCATCTGCCGATCGATAGCGTTTTGTCTTTTCAATCAGCGGAAAAAATAGATAGGAGGAATTTTCGTATGCAAAATTAACGCGGTATTTGATTTCACTCATTCCATCGAGAAATCTACAAACCTTCATAGCTTGAGCCTCGTAATAATCCACATCTTTTCCGTAGAGCGAAGGCAGATTAGCTATAACAGTACCTCGATCCTCTGGAGGAGCTGTTTCTTGCGGAAGAGTCGCTAGAAATATTCCGGTAATCACCAACGAACCGGCTGCCACCAAAAGCGCAAGTATTTTTCGCTGTAACATACGAGCCAAGAATGCGCGATATTTTTCCGTAAAATTCTGAAAAATGACGTCGATTTGGGGAAATGGACGCACTTCTTTTTGCTTCAGCAAAACCGAACACATGAGGGGCGATAACGTCAACGCCACCAATCCGGAAATCAGTACACTTCCTGCGAGGGCAACGGCGAATTCAATAAATAATTGTCCGATGGCTCCCCGAAGAAAAATAAACGGCGCATAAACACTTACGAGAGTGAGCGTCATGGCAACAATGGCCCAGCCGATTTCCTGCGCTCCCTTCAATGAAGCTTCGATTCTCGACAGGCCGTTTTCCATGTGTCTCGATATATTTTCCAGCACAACGATGGCGTCATCCACAACAAGACCAACGGCCAAAACAATTGCCAGCAGCGTCATGATGTTGATGGAAAATCCAAACATTTTCAGAAACACAATGGCTCCAATGATGGAAATCGGAATCGTAATGATGGGAATCAGCGTTGCCCTCGCACTTCTAAGGAATACGAAAACGATCAGCAACACCAGCAGAATTGCTTCAAAAGTTGCTGTTTCGGTGTTTTTTATGGCGCTGCGAACGAATTCCGCCTGATCGAGGATCGTGTAAATGGAAATATTCGCTGACATTTCCTTTTCTAATTTCTTGATTTCCTTCTGAACTAGATTCGAAACTTCAACGGGATTGGCATCTGAAGCTACGTTTATAGCGATAAATGTTCCTGTTTTCCCATTAAGGATGCATTTTCCACTTCTGCTGTCGTCCGATAATTCGACGGTGGCAACGTCCTTCAAAAATACCGCTCGTTTTTTGTGTTTTACATCCGAAAAATTCTGATGCTTCAGTATTATATTTTCGAAATCTCCGGTGCTTTTCAATTCCGATTCCAGAGTTGCTGGTGTGATATTTCTGATTTTTCCGACTGGTCTTGAGATGTTTTCTTTGTCAATTGCTTTGCATATTTCATCAACATTGATGCCAAACATATGTAGCTTTTGTGGATCCACATTAATTTTCGTGGTGTATTGATACGCCCAAACCTGTACTGAAGAAACGCCGTCCACACTGCGAAAAGCGTTTTTTATCGTTACGTTTGCGAAATGCCCAAGTTCAAGAGAATTCATTGTGGCAGATTCAAGGGCAATGAGAATATATGGTGGAAATTCACCATTCTGACCGCCACGGTAAATAGCTGGTTCCCGAACTTCGCGCGGCAATCTATCTCTTGCCATGTTAATGGCGTCTCGCACCGAAGCTATTGCCTTGTCCATGGAAGTTCCATCAAGAAATCTCAACTTGATTTTTGAGTACTCCGCAAAAGAGTGGGACGTTACGGTCTCAATTCCCTCCACTCCTGCCAATTGATCCTCCAGCACATTGGTTACGGAAGATTCGATAACCTCTGGCGACGCGTTCCGATAGGTGGTAGAAACAGTGATCATCGGAATCTCAACTTTGGGATATTCTCGCACCAGAAGTGAATCGAGACTCAGAACTCCGATTACCACCAGCATCGTGTTCAAAACAATGGCAAAAACTGGATTTTTGATGAAAAACGAAGTGAAGTTCATTGGACTGCTTCCGCCGCCTTTGAAGCAATTCTCACTTCCATGTCCTCGGACAGTCGATCTTGCCCAATACAAATAATTTCGTCGTTTTCCTTGAGTCCACTCAGGATTTCAACTCTTTCCTTATTTCGAATGCCAAGCTCTACTTCCCGCAAAACAGTTTTTCCATTTTCAATAACATAAACGACATTCTTACCATTTCTAAAGAAAACAGCACTGTGGGGAATGACAATTACATCTTTTTTTTGCTCCACAACAAGTCTGACAGCGACGGAGTTGCCGATAAGTGTGACGGTGGTTGCACCACTGGCGTTTTCTTTTGTTGAAGTAGTCTCAGCACCGAATGTTGTGCTGGCATACCTTGCAACAGGAAGCGAAGCAGAAAATGGGTCCGGCGTCACGCTGGCGCTGGCCGGACACATATGACTTTCTTCATCAATGGCTTTTTGAACATGAGTTAATTTCAGTGGTGCGTGGTTTATATAAAGTAGCTGTCCCGGCTCGATTTTCATGACATATTGGCTGGGAATTTCAAATTCCACCTGAAGTTGTTCAGGATTATAAAAACTCGCCAATGGACAGCCTTCTGCCACTTGCTCTCCGTCCTTGACTTTGTATGCTCCCAAAATTCCGTCGAAGGGAGCCTCCACCATGGTATTTTTTTGCTCAATTCTCGCCTTTGCCAAATCTTTTTCCGCTTCCATCAAACTACGGAGAGTATCTTCCGATTCTTTTTGGGATTTGACTCTTTTCTGAGCCAATAGCCGCATTCTTTCATGCTGATCCCGAGCGATTTTCTCAACGGACATGGACAGCTCATAGGTCTTCTCGATATCTGGATTTTCGATTTTTGCTATGACATCGCCTTTTTTCAGAACGGATCCGGCCAAAACCAGAGTATCAATAGTACCTCTGGCCTTGGCGGTCAATACGCAATAATGCTTCGGTCGGACAGTGCCGATCAAATCGATTTCATGTGTTATTTCGGACTTGGTAACTTTCTCGGTTTCCACTACTTTGAGAGGTTCAGGTTCAGGTGATTTCTGATTGAAAAACCTGAAGTAGCTGCTAGCTCCTGCAAAAAATAAAAAAATTATGATTAAGTACCTTTTTCGAAGGACTTTTAGAACACTCATACCATTTCCCAGTGCTTGCAGCACATGCGTCTACTATAACCAGAACTAAACCACTGCTACTAATATATAGATTTTGCTTCGGCAGTGCAAACTAGTGTCACATACACTGCCAGAGGCTTTTAGTTCTCGAAAAAAGTATGTTCTTGGATTTTCTTTTTCCCGGCAATACTGCGAGACACAATAAAAATCCCTGGCAAAGGTGGCGGTCCATCTCCTGACAGCAACGGTGGTGGTGGAACATTTTCCGACGTGGTAGTCGAACTACTAACAGAACCTGAAGATGGCCCACTAACAACCGCTTCTTTCTCCGCAATTAGCTGTCTTACCGTCTTCTTTCCTGCGAACTGACTAGCTTGCACATCAAACACGTGCGAATGCGACATCAATATCATTACACAAGCGCTACATATCAGTTTTTTCATTTTCTTCTCCCATATTAGGTCCTGTTAGCAAAATGCTTTTATAAGGCATTGAATAACAATCTCCTCTCATTTCTAAGCGATCATGGACACAAGGATACTGAATGAAAGTTAAAAATTTATTAAAGAATCGAAAACTATAAAAGATTTTATTGTCTAAAAAATTATTCAAAAATATTTGACCTTTCTTTGAAAAAATGATAATGTGTAATTTTATTGCCATGGTTGTTTCTGTCGACAAATGGAGGCCTAAAAATGAAAAAGTTATTGTGCGCGATCATTGTAGCTGCAGTTCTTAATCTTAATGCGACCATGCTTGCCGATAATACAAAGAATTCTGACGTGATAGCAACATCAATTGCGCTATCGGCAGAAATTTTTCGTGAGGTACTTAAAGTGTCTCGTGAGCCAAATGAAAGTGAAAAGGTAGCCACAGACAATTTGAAAAAACTACTGGAAGATTCTGGTGTACAGATTGATGAAATACGCTATATGGATGCCAGCTCTCTAATTGGAGGAATGGGATTTGAAGAGAACAAGGAAAAGAAGTTTTTGGGTTTTTTGAATGCGGAAAAAGGTGAAGATACCGCATATATAGGAAAGTATCTATACGATGAATGCAGTTTCTATGATGACGCCATTAAAAAAAGAGTGCTAGGAGATATATTAGAAGGCTGCAAAAGCAAAACATACAGAGAAGTTCTCATTACTCTGATTGCAAGAACGAAAATGTCTCAGCCGTTTTTCTCCAGCAAAGTGAAATATAGGCGAAATTTTTCGAGTATTCAGCACAACCACTTGAAATTTGTTGATTTGGGGGAAACATCATCGGCCTACGACGAAATCAGCTTGCATGATGAAGTACCTCATTTTTATCTATCGTTACATTCTAATTCTTCGATAACTGGAAGCTTACCTAACGGTCTATTTTCCTATAATCCAGATATGATCCATGAGATATCTCATGAAGCAGGGCATTCGATATCTTCAAGCTTTTCGTATTTTGCTTCAGAGTCCGATACGATGGAAGTTATATCTAAACTTGTAACCGTTACAAAGTGCGAGGAACAAATTAAATCTTGGGAGGAATATGTCAAAAAACAAGACGTGGCATTATCAGAAGATGAAAAGAAGAAGTTTGCCGGAAGCGTTTTTCCAAAGCTACAAAATAAATATGAGGAGGAAAAGGGAAAAGGAAATCAGAACGCGTTTGTGGCGACATTAGTTGATTATGTAACGTCACGCATAGGCGCCACAACGTATACATTTCATAATACGGCTGAAGCCTTTCAGATAATGGGACTGGGAGTGTGGAAAAACGATGTGGCAAAAGTATTGTGTATAAATTTGTTGAGTGATTTTGCAATATCTAGAGAACTAGGAAATCTCATAAGATTCGGGCACTTGGCCGTTCTTGCCAATCCTTCAGCTCCTCCTGCTACTCATAATTCCAACAACAAAAATTGCACAATAAAAAAACCGCTTGATATTGTAAAATATTCCAAAACAAATATATACGATGCGTTGTTCCCCGTTTATCATGATGGCATAGAAAAATATGAGATAAAGCTGAATTCTGGAAATGTAGTACAAGGAGCTGTGATGCTATGAAAAAGTATTGGAACTGAATGCTCGTTGATACATCAACTTCATAATTTTATCAAATCGTCTTTCAATAACTTAAAAAAACAAGGATCCATTTTATGAAAATCGGAGATATGCACAATAAAAGGTAATGTAGATTCATCAAACATATTTTTGATATCATCTAGTATATCGAAAGATGCTTTTTCATCTCCCTTTATTAATAAGTCAAGATCAGAATTGTTTGAAAAATTTCCCTTTACTCTAGAGCCATACAAAAAGAATTCATATTGACCAAAATGTTTTTCCAGGATGTTTTTTATGATTTTCACATGATCTTCTGAAATTCCACTAATTTCTTGGGTCATTTAGTTTGCTTTCCAATTTGTTTAAAAGAAGCGTTGCATCTTCAATATACTGTGGAATAAGTTTTATCAATTCTCTGGATTTTTGAATATTATATTCATGGGTTGTTTCATTTCTACTTTGATAGTAATTTTTCCATGTTTCCCATGATGTTATAAATTCATACCCCTGCATCAATCGAAAAATGTTGTTTACGGTTAGATCTTTTTCATCGACGAAATAGATTTCTTTGAGAAAACGTTTCATGGTTTTAATGGATGTTTCAAGAGTATATTCGAAACGCTTAACGCAAGAATCAGCCAACATATCAATAAGGGTAGAACTTAAATTATCGCAATACTTGCTATATCCAACTTTCAAAGTGCGAAGCGAGTAATTTAAATTATCTATGTTCATTGTGGTCAGTTCTCATTATAATTGCTCACGATAGTCGTGCCAGCTTCGCCACTCGGTTAACGGCGGCGAAGCCATTAGCGGATCTAGAGTTGGCAGATTTTTACGAGTTTATCTTCTATGCTCAGCAAAACTACCTTATCACCGCTGGAGCCAAACTGAAGCTCCTCGGCGGTTTTTTGCGCCAAGCTAACCAGTTTCTCATCATTCGCTTTTTTGGCGATTACCGAAAATACACCGTTGCAAAGACCAGCTTGACCTGCCGTTTTTGGACACTCCGTCAGCAGAATCACCGGAACTCGTGGACGCAATCTGGAACATCTCACAACATCTTCAAATGAATTTGTGCACAAAACAATGGCATTGGCACAGGAGAATTCTGCCGTATCCTTTGCCGCTAAACAAAGCGCATCGAGTTCAGTATGCAGTGGGAGCTGAGTATCATCTTCCAATCGCCTAATGCAATTGGGATCTGCTTCAACTTTTTCAATGATTTTGCCCATTATCGTTATGGCTTCAAGTGGATACTGTCCGGAAGCTGATTCCGCCGATAGCATTGTTGTATCTGTTCCAGCATAGACGGCGTTGGCAACATCTGATACTTCCCCTCTGGTTGGACTTGGAGATGTAATCATGGATTCCAGCATTTGGGTTGCCACAATCACCGGACGTCCGATTCTATGACAGGCGTTGATAATTCTTCTCTGGATTGGAGGAACATCTTCCGGATCCATTTCGACCCCGAGATCTCCGCGGGCAATCATAATGGCGTCAGAAGCCTCAACAATTGGTTCCAGAGCCTTTATGGCCAGAGGTTTTTCGAGTTTTGAAATAACCCTTGCTCTTCCATTGATTATCGCTTTAGCTTCTTCTATGTCCTCTACACTTTGGACGAAGGACAACGCAACCCAGTCTACTCCGAGCTCTAGTGCGAAATCCAAATCCTTCAGATCTTTTGGTGGAAGTGCTGGAATTTTCACCTTAACATGTGGAACATTTACGCCCTTTCTATTGGAAAGTGGACCGCCCACCAATACTTCCGTTTCCACGCATCCTTTAGTCTGACGTATGACTCTAAAACGGAGTTTCCCATCATCCAATAGCAAAATCGTACCATCTTCAAGAGCTTCCAGAACTTCCGGATGAGGTAAAGACACACGATTGGTATTTCCTGGAGTTGCATCAAGATCAAATCTAAAAGTATCTCCGCTTTCCAGAATGATCTTGTCGTTTTCGAACGTACCAATTCTGAGTTTAGGTCCCTGCAGATCTGCGAAAATAGTCGTATTATGATGATACTTCTTTCCTATACTTCTAATGGCATCGTACACCTCTTTATGTCCATCGTGTGAACCATGGGAAAAATTCAGGCGGAACACATCGATTCCGGCAAGAAAAAGTTTCTCTAATTTACTTGGATGACAGCTGGATGGCCCTATGGTCGCCACTATCTTCGTACTTCTATTTCGCTTCATTAAACACCTCACAAAAAAATACCTATTATAAATGCCAACACTTGCAGCAATAAATTCACGTTAGTATACCAAATATAAATGTATCTACAAGAGCGCTGGAAATATGAGAGCTATTACATTTAAAGTTTTATCATTTTTTTATTATGTATTTGGGGGAAGGCTAATTTGATGATATGACTCGGTGCAAATTTACTTAAGAATCTCCTAATAAAACTAGTTTTTTTCTGGTACAATATAACGATCGTTTTATAGGGTGTGTTTTGAGAAGTTTGTTTTTATTAGACCTGCTACTTAACCTTTCTCTGTTGGGGCTTTTTGTCGTCGTTCCGGTACTCGGATCCTCACGTACATCAAGTACGCTGCGGTCCTGTGTTCCGTATACTCCTAAAAAATCCTCCAACATGGTCGGTTATGCAATAGGTCTATTGTTTACTCTGCTGGTGTTGTGTGTTTCTGATCTGGACGCAAGGTATAATCTGAGCCAATTTACGCTGAAGAACGGATTATCGGTGATTTGTTTAAAAAAAAAGACTACGCCCATAATATCGTTTTCCATGTGGTATAAGTGTGGATCCGCAAACGATGCCGTTTCCAAGTCTGGAGTGGCTCACTATCTGGAACACATGGCCTGCGAGTTCGACAAAAGAAAATTCAGTGATTTTCTGGAAGATATCGGAGCGGAATCAAACGCTTTTACTTCGCTTAGATCGATTTGTTTCTATGAAATAGTTCCTTGCGAACACCTGGAGAAGATATTTGAGTATGAATCCAGAAGAATGAAGGCAATAGACATAGATGATGCTGTATTTTTATCTGAAAAAGGCGCCATTCTGGAAGAAAGGAGCATGAGGTGTGATTCGAGTCCGGAGGGTTCTGCATTTGAATCTCTTGGCGCAAATGCATTCAACAGAACTGCCGGTGGCATAAGTATTATCGGATGGAAGTCGGAGATAGAGTCGCTTCAGCCGCAAGATCTGTTGGACTATCACAAAGCTTGGTTTGCTCCCAACAACGCCATCCTGCTTATTATCGGTGATATACCAGATTTGGAGCAAATAAAAAAACTTGCGGAAAAATATTTCGGGAACATAGAAAAAAAGGAAATATTGCGTTGGGAAGAGGATAGCAGTAGGCCGTCCTGCGTCAAAGAAGTCACCTATGCTTCTCCAAAAATTGGTTACACTAATATTGAATATAGCTACCACGTTCCATTTTCGCATCGAGAGAATTTGAGGAAAAGTCTGGCTTTAGGTTTGGCAATTGATGTGATAAATCAGCCGGATTCATTCATAAGAAAAATACTTGAGAATGATCTAAAGAAAGCGAGATATGTATATTTCTCGTACATTGAAGGATATTTTCCATATGATATTGCGAGTATAGGCATAAGAAGCTTCTCGCTGAATGATCGCATAGATTCTGAAAAGATTTGCGATTATTTGCTGAAGAAGCTTCTCCTGACAGGCATATCAAAAAACAATTTGGACGTTGTTAAAAAACAGAAGCAACTGGAGATGGCCTATAAAAAAGATGATATTGGCTCCATGTCCCGTTATGTAGGACACCTATTGTCCAATGGATATTCTATGGAAGAAATTCAATTCATGGATGATGTAGTACAATCTATAACGGTTGAAGAATGTAATAGCGTTCTGAGGGAAGTTTTTTCCTTGGATCCAGTTGTAATTTCAAAAGTTGTTCCCAAAGGATATGATCGTGATTAAAATTTTTACTATTAGTGTTATCTGCTGCATCTTTCTAGCGACTGATGTGTATTCTGCCGATAAAAATGACTCCACAGAAAAAGCACAAGTGGCATCAAATGTAAAAGATCTCAAAAGCAATCTTGGCATTAGATTCTTGTTTATGAATGATGATAGTGCGCCGCTGGTTCATGTGCGAGTTGCATTTAAATATTCAGGATCAGCGTATATGGAAAAGGCCAAAAGCGGACTGCCGGCGTTTTATGCTGATGCCGTATTATGCGGATGCGATAAATATTCTAAAATTCAATTTAGAAAAAAATTGAACGATATAATGGCGTATGGACAGTGCTCATCCACAAGCGATTGCATTGTATTTTCCATAACATTCCCGAAAATCGTTTTGTCGGAAGCGGCGTCTTTGGCAAATGCGCTACTTAGCAAACCAACATTTGAAAAAAATGAGGTGAAAATTGCGCAGAATAATATGGTGGATTCATTGCGCGTATCGCCGGTATATCTTCCGGAAATTATTTTCAAATCGCATCCTTATGAGAATGGTGATGCTGGAACCGCAGAAAATTTCGCAATGTTATCAATCGACGATCTAAAGAAATACAAAGCGGATTATCTCGCAATAAACAATGCCGAAGCTTGTGTATTTGGAGATATCTCGGAGAACGAAGCGAAAGATCTTCTGGATAAAATATTTCGTGATGTTCCACCGGGAATTGCAGCAAAAGATACGGTGTCGGATACGGAGCCGCTAATAAAATCGGATGTGAGAGAATACTATGAACAGAGTCCACAGAGCACGATTATGTTTGCTCTAAAAACAGAGCGGCATAATTCCGCAAATAGATATGTGGCTGGAGTACTTACTTCAATACTCGGCGGCGGTGTGTTTAAAAGTAGGATAATGTCCATCTTAAGAAGCAAAGAAGGACTGATATACGGTGGATACGCGGGAGTTATGCATATGAATCATGCCAGCTACATTAGCGGATCACTAAGAACAGATAATTCCAAAGTAAAAAAAGCAGTTGAGTCCATCAAGAAAATAATAGAAGATCTCAGAAAAAATGGCATAACAAAAGAAGATCTTGAATTCGCTAAAAATAACATAAAAGGTTCTGCTCTTGTTTCCATGAGAACTTCCGGTGATTTGTGTGATTTTTATTTTAGAGAGATGCTGTTGGGAGGCGGGGTAACGGCATTAAAAGACTTTCTGGATGGAATAAATAACGTAAAACTTGAAGAGGTAAACGATTTGGCAGGAAAAATTTTGGATGAAAACAACATACCGTTTGTGATAATTGCTGGAAATAAAAATGATTAAGAAAATCGTAGCTCTATTGCTTGTGCTGTCACAGATTTCCACTAGCTCTGCTAAGGAGACCGCTGGAAAAATCGTGAAATGCACCTTGAAAAACGGCATAGAAGTAGCTCTCTACTGTGACTTTAAGATGGAAGAAGTTGTGGTGGGCGTAGTATTTCATGTGGGGAGAGTGGATGCGCCCGTTGATAAAGCTGCAATGACTGAGGTTATATGCGCTAACATCATAAATGCCAAGTTGTGCAGGCAATTTCAGGATCTCGGCATACGATATGAAACATGTGCAGATGGTTTTTCCACCCAGATCGTCGCGCATATGCATCCCGAAAGTCTGAGCGATTTTTTCTCTCTGTTATCGAAATCTCTTGGTAGAATAGCCGTTGAAAATCTTGATATATACAAAAAACAGATGGTATCCGAATATAAGTTGCGTTCTTACTGCTGCTATGATGCCATCGCAAATCACGCCATGGCGAACGTGGTATTTTCTGATGGAAAAACGCTGCCTGTGCTCAGCGAACAATCGATAAATTCCATTACGGAGTCTGATGTTAAGCTTTTTTACAAAAACAACTTCATTGATTGTCCGGTTACCATAATAGTTAGCGGAGCGGTTGGTCATAAAAGTCTCAGGAAAATGCTGCGTGATTCGTTCAGTTATCTTCCGACCAGAAGGGCAATGACATATCGAGCACTTCAAAAAATTGAGCATCGAGATATTTTCATAGAAAACGAACAAATGGGGAATTCTATTAGGTATGGATATATTTTATCTCCGGAAGAGAATTTGAAATTTGGGGAGATTCTCGACGAGATACTCCAACATGAAATGCAGAAATTCTTTTGCGGAACATATC
Organism: Alphaproteobacteria bacterium; assembly: GCA_025998595.1. The sequence goes on from BNWE01000015.1 coordinate 12,799, forward strand.
CGCTATGTGATTTTCGCATAAGCGCTCCAGAGGGAAACGGAGGCTGTTTGAAGCTAATTTATCTACATCCAAAGCAAGACGTCTCTCTGAAAATGCTGGGAGATTCCTATGGAGCATTTGTGCGAAAAATATCTACGATGGAAATTACAGCTGACTCCATAAAAAAAATCGCCGAAAGAAAAAATATCGCCAATAGTTTTATCTCAGTAGATCTAAGAGATATGTATGAAGTTATTCTAGATGCATTTATAAACAATAGAGATGTGAATTACATATATTCAATTGCAAATGATATAACCGCTGTTAATGCAAAGGAATTCCGTACTTTTATTGAGAAAATGCTTCGGCAGAATTCAATTTTTAAAATTACAACGAAATCTAAACGGGACAGTTAATTATGAAGCACAAAGAACTAAAAAAAATCCTGCCAATTGCGGTGATTGCCGTGATAGCTGCGTCTATTATTTTATCGAAAAAAGAGAAGCAATCTCTGGAAATAGACCACGTCAGCAATAAAATGAACATAAAGGCTTCGCTTATTCAGGTGAACATTAGTGATGTGATATACATAAAATGCAGATTCAAAAACGCCGGCGTGCTGCATAATCCATTGGATAAACATGGGATTTCCGCAGTCGCTGCACATATGCTTTTCAGAAGAATCAATGGACTATCGGAAGAGGAAACGGCGGAAAAACTTTTGGATCTGGGAATTCATAACCTGGATACATCCGTGGAAGGAGATGATTTTGAGCTTTCGTTTTCCGTAATAGATGCTAAAGCAAATGATGCCCTGAAGTTTTTGGCGAGTGCCTTTTCCAATACAGATTTTTCCAGCTCATATCTAGAGTATGTTAAAAAGATTTATCCGGATGTTTTGGACGTGGATACCAGCGATCCTGTTCAACTACTCCATGACAAGATGTTCAGTATGCTCTACAAAGATAGCACCTACGGTCTGAGCGATAGCGGCAGCTCCCAAGCCATATCCAGCATAACCACAAGAGACATAGCGGATTTTGTCAAAAACATGCTGAGGCAGGATAATTTGGAAGTCGTTTTCGTTGGAAAAGTCTCACGATTTGATATCAACGATTATCTGAAAATCCTGCTGGAAGGAATATCGTCGGAAGAAAAAGAAGTCGAGCCAACGAAACTTTCGGAAGACATGTCTGATGAAAAAGTAGCGGTAATTACCAGATCAAATATGAAGGATATCGTCTGCGTGATGACCGGTGTGCGTTTGGATGGCCTAACGGATCTTGAAAGAGCAGCGATAAAGATAATTCTTACGGTACTATTTGATGGAAAAGTCGGAGATTTTTCCCATGGGCTAAGGGAGAAGGGAATTGCTTATGATGTTTCTGAGCACTCTGTACATAGAACATTGTCTGATGTATTTTATATTGTGGCTTGCTTGAACCAGGACGATCTGCAAAACTACAAAAAATATTTGGATGAGAAATTTGCGGATTATCTCCGGAAGATCAATCAGAAGGAACTGGAGAGAATAAAAAGCTATTTTGTGAAAATATCGCATAATGGATTCGAGTCATTGCAGGATTTAGATGAAAAAATAGAAGATGCTTCGCTTCCATTTGATGAGGTGACGCCTGAAATTTGCGAAAAAGTGTCTCGAAAGCTGTTTGATCCGGCACACACTAGAACGGTTGTTATTATTAATGCTGGAGCTTGAAGAGAACGGGTGCAGCGTCACGCTGCTGGTGCTGCAAGCGCTGTCTAAAAAAATGTTGAAAAAGTACTAAAAAAAGCTTGCAAATTCGTTTACTTGCCAGTATATATTTGCTATGGTGATAGAATGGAGTTAAAGATATGAAGTACGTAATTGGAATTGTTGCAGTTGTTGGTTTTTGTTCTACGGCGGTTGCTCTTGCACCGGTGGCAGTAGCCCCTAGTGCGTGTGTTGATCAATCTGCTATGCAGAGAAGCATTGTAGATGGTCGTTTGTCAGTTACACTCTGTGATTCCGGAGTGGATGACGGAAAATTAGATATGTATTTGTACAAAGATGGCGACTATGATTTTGTGCTCAAGTCGATTGAGAGCGATAATTCTTCGAGTAATCCGATGATTGTGCAGAGCAGAAACATCACGCCAGGAGCGAAGAAGGAGATTAGAAATGTGTCTATTTCTCTAGTTGGATTGAAAGACACGATCAATCCTGTGCGGTATGAAATAGATGTTTGCAATAAGAGTGGAGTAGTGCTTGGTTCTTACTTGGTTTCGGACAAGGGAATTAGTAAGAAGTAGCATCGTAGTAGAATCTTAATGCTTACTTGCTATTATGAAACTAAGTGGCATGTGCCGTGCAGGTGTTGTTGATAAAATGTCTGTGCGGCGGTTGCTTTTGTGGTACAATTAGTATATAAGTAAAATTTTAGGAGAAATGACATGAGAAGAAGACAAGCGCAGTCGTACAGTGAAGTAAAACGTCTGGTGGACGTTGGATTACGCCAATATATGCTGAACGTATTTTCGTACATGTCTGTGGGGCTGTTTCTAACGGCTATTGTTGCGTATTTCGCTAGTTTATCAGAAGGATTCATGGGCTTTCTGTTCTCGTCCAGACTGACATTTTATGCTGTGGCACTTGCACCAATCGGTATTGTGTTGTATTTGGGGGCAAAAATAAACAGTATGTCTGCTGAAAATGCAAGGGCGCTGTTTTTTGTTTACGCGGCTGCGGTGGGGCTTTCCATGGCTTCCATCATGGTTATTTACACGGCAGCCAGCATCGTTTCTACGTTTTTCGTGACGTCATCCATGTTTCTGACGATGGTGTTATACGGGTACTCAACTCAAAAAGATCTTACAGGTTGGGGATCTTTTCTAATGATGGGAGTTGTCGGGTTAATTATTGCAGGACTTGTTAATGTGTTCATGCAGAGTAGTGTCGCATCGTTGGTTATATCTGCCATTGGAGTGATTGTGTTTACCGGTCTGACCGCCTACGACGCCCAGATGATCAAGAGCTATTATCTGGAATCTGATTCTTCCGAGGTCAGTGGGAAAAAAGCTGTATTTGGCGCTCTTCATCTTTATCTCGACTTCATAAATCTGTTTATGCACCTACTTAGATTTCTTGGAAATAGAAGAAATTAATGGTGGTCGGAATGTCTTATGAAGAAAATCAAAAAACTAGATGAGTTCAATGTAAATCCATCTAGTTTCCTTGGAAGGTTTCGTAGAAGGAATCCTCTCCAGAGGTTGCTTGTGTATGCGTTGGTTACCTTTGTATTGCATTCGACGTTTTTTAGAGAGCCTGTTGCTATAGCTCGGAATCTTTTCACGTCTGTTGTTGTTTTTTTCGATAAGGTTACTTACTGCATAGTCGATGGAGTTTATGACTTTGGATATGCGCTTTCTCACAGTCCGCGAAAAATCATTTCTGATCTAAAAAAAGAAAATCTGACATTTAAAAATAAACTTGAACAATTATCTAATCTGAAAACCGAAAATGATGAACTACGAAAAATGCTTTCCATGAAAGAACGCGTTAACTGCAATGTTAGCATAGCCAGAGTTCTGAGATCTTTCTCCAATGATTACATAAGATCGTTTGTTTTGGATCTCGGGGAGGCAGATGGTATATCATTGGAAGATGTCGTAATTAGTAACGATGGATTGATCGGTCGAATCGTAGAAGTAGATAAAAATTGGAGTAAGGTTATGCTGATCACAGATACCAACTCCAATATTCCCGTCGCAGTCCGAGCCGCTAGCGTGACGTTGGATCCAATTACTCTTGCTGAAGCTGCATCAACATTGCCGACAGTTCTCGCATACCCTGCAGTTGGTAGCGAAGCAGAAAACGGATCCAGCGTCACGCTGGCGACGGTGGAAAGGACGAATGCAATCGCAGCTGGCGATAACACAAACACACTAAAAATAGTCAGGGTTTACGAAGATGTTTCCATAAAAAACGGAGATATTGTTGAAACATCTGGATATGGTGGTGTTTTTAATGATAAAATTGCCGTTGGAAAGATTGTCGAAGAAAACGGCGTCTATTGTGTTGTCCCATTTGCGGATTTTTGTGCTACCGAATACGTAGGTGTTTTAAAAAAGAACAAATGAAACATAATGCAATTGTAGAAATAAAGATAGCAACTGCAGCGGCGCTTTGTCTTACAATTATTTCGTTTATTTCGGTGGATTTTTCCATTGGTCTTTTCTTTTGTTTTATTTTCATTGGAACTCTGGCGTGTCCAAATATTATTACTCTGCAAACAATATTTGTCGCATCTGTGCTATTGGACATATATGCCAATCAATTTGTGGGAGTGCTATTTCTGCAGAGTCTCCTGATACATTTATTTGTTGGAAGATACAGATTAATTCTACTAAACTCAAAGATTGTTTTTGGTGGAGGTTGTTTGTTTTTTATATTTTTTATGTCTGAACTATTATGTTTTACAATGACAATAATTTTTGGAGGGAGATTCGATTTCTGTTATCATTTCATGAGATTAATTATGGTGACGTTACAATGTAGTTGCTGTCTCCTAATTGCATTTATTCTCAAGAAAATTAGAGACAGAAGACATGCTCCATAATCATGATCCACAAAAAGAAATTCAGCGGCGCGTCATAATGATTATTTCGGCGATATTGATTTTGATTGGATTGCTGATATATGAGCTCTATTTTCTGCAGGTGGATTGCTACAATAAATATGCAATGCTATCGGAAAAAAACAGAGTAAGATTATCTCCGCTGCTGCCGAAAAGAGGACGCATATTTACGGCGGATGGAAAATTAATCGCCAGCAGCAAATATAAAAACAAACTTACTATAGAATCATGCGCGGAAAATATCTTTTTGGAAAACCTAGAGCTGTTGGGAATATGCATTGATCTATCTGCAGAAGAAAAAGAAGCATTGCTGGAGATGAGGAAAAAAGCACCAAGATATTCCCTCATAGTCATAAGAGATGGATTATCCTGGGACGAATATGCAAAGTTATCGATTGTCTTCTATAAATTAAATCACGTATCCGTAGATGATGTGTATATGCGAGAATACAATATGCCGTTTGAACTCAGTCATGTGGTGGGCTACGCTTCCAAAAGCGAAAATAATCTGCAGATTCTAAACGGCAAAACGGGAATTGAATTGTCCATGAACGCAGAACTTATCGGAGAAATCGGAAATGTAAAAACAGAAATTAACGCTGCTGGAAGAAAAATGCGGAAGCTTGAGTCCGTTGATCCAATAGGTGGAACAGACATAGTGCTAACCATAAATTCAGAAATCCAAAAATACGTTTTCGATTTGATAGCGGCGGAAAAAGCCGGTGCCTGTGTTGTGCTTGATCTTACCGATGGAAGTGTGGTGGCGCTGGTTTCAGCTCCTGGATTTGATACCAATCTAATTTCCTCTAAAATCAATCGGGATCAATGGAGCGCGCTAACTAATGATCCGCTTACTCCTCTGATGAATAGAGCGATTACCGGAAAATATCCTCCGGGATCTGTATTTAAAATTGTGGTGGCGTTTGCGGCTCTATGTGAAGGTATTATCACTCCCAAAGATACGGTGTTTTGCTCCGGAGGAGTTACCCAGGATAACGCCACATTTCACTGCTGGAACAGGCACGGACATGGTAGAGTAAATGTATGCGATGCCATTCGCATGTCCTGCGATTGCTTTTTCTTCGAAATATCCAAGAAATTGGGCATAGATAAAATCGCAGAGTACGCAGAAAAATTTGGTTTTGGAAAACAGACCGGAATAGAACTTCCCAACGAAAGTTCCGGATTGGTTCCGAATAAAAAATGGAAGCTGCTGAAATATGGAAAATCATGGAAACCGTACGAGACCCTCATTACAAGCATAGGGCAGGGGGCTCTGCAGGCCACTCTGCTGCAAGTGGCTACGATGTTTGGAAAGTTATATACCAACAACTACGATTTTACTCCCACCATAATCCAACGTGACCAATGTGACCAACGTGACGTTGGATCCGTTGATGCTTCGCTGTCTTCGGGAACGTATGCGAGGGGCAACTTCAACGTTGAGGCTGTTTCTGCATTGGAAAACGCGCGTGGTGCAACCACCCAACGTGACGTTGGATCCAATAACATTAACGCCACACATTCATCTGTCATTAAAGATGCGCTTCATCAGGTGTGCAACTCCTGGAGCGGAACAGCGTTTAGATCCTGCAAGGCTGACTACGAGATTTCTGGAAAAACCGGCTCATCGCAGGTTAGAAAAATAAAAAACAACGAAGCCGGAGTAAGTCAGAAAAATTTTCAATGGCATCTGAGGGATCATGCTTTTTTTGTCGGAGTTGCTCCTCAGAAAAACAAAAATCCCCGATATGTTGTGGCAGTTTTAATAGAACACGGTGGCGGTGGAGCCAGTGTTGCCGCTCCCATCGCACGAAAAATATTAGATAAATTAATAGTGACGGAAGAAAATGGAAATAGATAAAATCAAGTGGTTGCACCACAGGCATTTTTTAATTAACGCATGTACTGCAAGCACCGTCGGGCTCCAGTGTAACAAAAATCCGCATTTTCAATTTAATTGTGTATAGATATGAGGATCCAATGGAAATAGATAAAATCAAAAAGAGATTCTTGTTTCTCAATGAATTCAAGCTGTTGTTTTTACTCCTATCTCTCATATTTATTGTTAGCATACTTGGGCAATTTAGCGCATTTAATGGTGTGTTTTCCGAATCTGTTCAGAAACATATCATTAGAATTGTCGGTGGAATCGTGATTATGTGCTTCATATATCTGTGTGATTTCAAAATATGGAACAACTTCGCCTATGTCTTTTATGCGCTTACATTTATCGCCCTTGTAGTTGTCGAACTTCTCGGTATCATAAGACTGGGGGCGCAGCGATGGATCGATCTGTATTTTTTCATATTTCAGCCGTCGGAACTAATGAAATTATCACTTATTCTAGCGTTATCCAGGTATTATTCCATACTGTCTCCGGAGGATACGCAGTCATTGAAAAGTCACGTGATACCAATTGCTTTGACGCTGTTTCCAACGATTTTGGTACTGAAGCAGCCGGATCTCGGAACGGCGGGCGTTTTGTTTTTGGTTGGTTGTGGAACGATATTCTTATCCGGATTTCCCATGAAAACATTTTTACTCAGCGTAGTTTCTGGACTTTTGTTATGTCCATTCGGTTGGTATTTTCTCCACGACTATCAAAAAAATAGGATACTTACATTTATGGACCCGGACAGAGATCCTCTGGGAACCGGATACCACGTACTGCAATCCAAAATAGCCATTGGGTCCGGATACATGTATGGAAAGGGCTTTTTGCAGGGGACACAAAGCAAATTGAATTTTCTTCCGGAAAAGAATACGGATTTTATATTTACCACCATAGCCGAAGAACTTGGATTTGTTGGCTCCACATTTATTGTTCTATTGTTTTTGGGACTAATTCTATATTTTTTTTGGTGTGGATCAGAAACCAAAACCATATTTGCTAAATTTCTGTGCTATGGACTTGGATTGCTGCTGTTTTCCCACGTGTTCATCAATATTGCTATGGTCATGGGAGTGGTACCAGTTGTTGGAATTCCACTGCCACTGCTATCGTATGGAGGAAGTTCTATGATCACATTCATGATCAGCTGTGGGCTGATTATGTCGTCACTGGCCAATAGGAAATCATTTAGATCATAATTGGCTATTGCTTCGTCGATATTACAGAGATTTATTCGGAGGAATGGAAGCTGTATTTATTCGTTGGCATAGACAATAATAGGTCCTGTTAGCGAAATTATCGTAACCATATAAGAGCTCCTGCGATATATAAAGAGGACATATATGAAGACGAAGTTTTACAAAACCTAGAAAACACTCTTCTGAACCATTTTATCTTGCTGAAGAAATTTTCAACAAGGTGTCGTTCTTTATATAAATGCTTATCTATTTCTCTTTTTTT